>JAFGJA010000637.1 GCA_016929355.1 Anaerolineae bacterium
ATCGGCTGATCGAGCATCACGGCTTCAGCTTCAATACCGCCAACGCCCCACCCAACGACGCCCAAACCATTGATCATGGTCGTGTGCGAGTCGGTTCCAACCAGGCTATCAGGAAAGACAACCGTTTCACCATCGACTGTTTTGGTCAAGACGCCCTGTGCCAGATACTCAAGATTAACCTGATGCACAATACCCGTCGCAGGCGGCACTGCGCGGAAATTCTCAAACGCGCCCTGTCCCCACTTGATAAACTCGTAACGCTCACGGTTGCGCTCGAATTCGATCTCGGCATTGATGCGCAATGCATCCAGGAAGCCAAATTGATCCACTTGCACGGAATGATCGATCACCAGATCAACCGGGATAGCAGGCTGAATCCGGCTCGGATCGCCGCCCATACGCTGCATCGCGGAACGCAGCGCGGCCAGATCAACCAATGACGGCACTCCGGTAAAATCTTGCAGGATCACACGCGCCGGTTTAAATGGCATTTCCCGCCCATCTGACGGAGCAGGGGACCATGCCGCCAGATTTTTCACATCATCATCAGTGATCTCAAACCCATTGTTATTGCGCAATACCGATTCAAGAAGCAATTTGATCGAAAACGGCAGCCGGGATATATCCCCCACCCCCTGCTCCGCTAATGCCCCTAAACGGTAGTAAATGATCTCCCCCCGGGGCGTATCCAGCGTGGAACGCGCGCTAAAAGAATCATTTTGTAACTGTCCGCTCATTAATGTGATTGCCTCCTTCATCCCGCCGCACTAAGGCGGGAGCTAAACCTTTCTCCTGTGATTATAGCAACGGTGTAACCTCCGTCACACCCTGCCACTCGGTAAAAAATGCTGAAACGCCCCTTGCGACATCTGCCTTGTTTGTTATAATAAGCTTTTGCAAGTTAATTAATTTGCAACCGCTTCTCAACCGTACACCTAAGTTGATAATAGGTACGCCAGTGCTGCAACTCCAAACAACCACTGAACAATACTGGACCGAGCAATTCACCATCACAAATGAAGATGTTGAATTCATCTTTAACCTGTTTCTTGAAGAAGAAGTGCCCCTCACCAGCAAGGAAATTGCGCAACGGCTGGTCGAATACCGGCTGTCTCAAGAAGTACAGGTCCTCCGTCGCCAGATCGAACGAGGCGAGATTTTTCAACCCCAAAACTCCTATGATGTCGGGCAAAATTTGGTCTTTCCCACCCTTGATTACGCCATCGGGAAAATCGTAAAAGAGCGTCCTGGCAACAATCCCGAACATGGTGAATTTACGGTTATCGAAGTCACTTTTGATGATGGTCTATCTCGTGAATTTGCAACCAATCTCAAAACGCCCCATGCGCTAAATCTTGAATCAATTGCCGATTTCGAAACCATCAGCGAACAAGGACTCGATGCAAACCGGCTCATGAAAGAGTATGGGGACGATATTATCTACCTGCTTGAAGAACGCCTGCGTGACGAGAAAGATGTCGTTTACTTTGCCGGACGTTGGTTTCTAAAATCGCTGCTGGCGGAAGTCAGCATTGCACATCTACATTTAGCCGAAGCCGTGCTGGTTATGCATGAGGGTGGCCCTCTGAAAACAGAGACGATCATCAAAGAAATTGACATGCCCCAGGAAATCAACCCGCGACTGCAAGCCTTTTCGCTGGATCATGCGCTTTTCCATGACACTCGCTTCGACGAAGTTGGCCCAGCCGGTCAAGTCCTGTGGTATCTGCGCGAACTCGAACCTATCGAAGTCACTGAAGTGCCCATGCAGCTCGCTTACGAACCAATTGAGTACAACTGGCAACTCCTCAGTGATGAGTTAATCGCCCTGGAACGTGAAATTGACGATGAGCTATCCAATCTCCGCTCACCGATTGATCCGCCGGACGAAGTAACCTTCAGCCTTAATTTTCCACACCGACGGGCAGGCACACTGCCACTCAATTCCCATGTTCGCCATCTGTTCCCAACTGCCTATGAAGCGCCGCGCATTTTGATGACCCTCATTGACGGTCAGACCGGCGAAGAAATGTCAGGGTGGGTCGTGCGCGAACATCGCTATGTTTATGGACTGGCTGATTTTTATCGCCGTCATAAGCTACCTGTTGGCGCTTCGATCACCGCCAAACGCACCGATGATCCATCACGGATCGTGATCGATTTTAACAGTCATCGCCCCCGCACCGAATGGATTCGGCTGGCTGTGCCCGGTCACAATCAGCGTCTCCAATTCGAAAATCACAAGCGGTCCATCGGCGCGGAGTACGATGATCTCATGATTTTAGGTGCAGATGACCTGAAAGCTGTTGATGCATTGTGGATGGCAACGACCCAACCACGTAAGGGACTACGCGAATTGATACAGGACCTGATCCCAGAGTTGGCCCGCCTGACACCCCAACAAAGCGTTCATGCCAAAACACTATATAGCGCCGTTAATGTTTTACGGCGCTGCCCACCCGGTCCTATATTTGCCGCCCTGGTCGCCCATCCTGAATTCGAGCATGTAGGCGGCCCCTATTGGCGGCTTGGATAACAGCTTATACCTAACGAGTGATAAGGAAATCCCGTGCCCACATCAGCCAGTGCAGCCAGCCGACGCATCAAGCCAACCCTGAACACCAAGTTTCATATCGACTATGACTGGTGGGAAAAAGAAGGGCGAGAACTGCGCGTCTATTTGCTTAGCCATCTAAGCACTGAGCAACGGGATTTCTTTATCGACAATAAAGATACTGAAGAAATTGATTGGATTGACCCCAAAACTGCCGAGGTGCGCAAAATTGATGCGCTGCAACGTGCGCTGCGCGAAGCCAGCCAACGCGAAGATTTTATCACCACACGAACCTCATTAGTTGACGGTGTATTTCGCGTCTTCTTAGCCAACCACAACACCCCCCTCACCCCCATCGAACTCGGCGAACGCACGGGGCGTTCCCCTATGACCATTCTGCGCACCTTGTCGGGCACAACCGTCTATAAAGGACTGCGCCCGGTCACACCCAAAACTGATTGATACCACCTATCCGGCAATTGCAGACTTGACAGTCATCAGATCGCTTTATTACAATGTGCATCTAAATAGCCCTTGTAGCTCAGTGGACAGAGCAGCTGCCTTCTAAGCAGACGGTCGGGGGTTCGAGTCCCTCCAGGGGCGCACGTTAGCCAGTGCGAGAGAATCACATGAACCATGCCTCTTCATTCAAACAAGCCGTGTGGTTTTTGGTCGGAGGATGCCTTGTCATCATCGGCGTTATTCTCAGCCGCCACTGGCATTCAACCGACCTCTTACACATTCATCTCTCAAAAAATCACGGTCTGGAAACGCAGGATTTTATTATCCTGATCCCCACCCTACTCGGTACAATTTGGCTTTTACTCAAACTTTGGCAGAATCGCCAAACGATCAGAATGTGGATTCACCAAGCACCCGAAAAAGCTATTTTAGTCGCCCTCATCTTCGGCATCCTATTTGGAGTTTTATCTGGAGCCGTATGTGGGGCCGCATTCGCTACTATCGTTAAATCAACAATCCACCTCCTACACCAATTGATTAGCCCATAATCATTTTCCTTTCAAAAAACCTGACCTATGAGCCATTGGCGCAGTCCCTACTTTACCGTTATGCTATGAGATAAGAAGTACGTCTATTTCCTGCATCTCCTGGGGGAAACGATGAAAGTAGGGATTGAGGTTTCAGCCATGAATGTGAATCAGGCTGGCACCGGAATCTATGTCGGGCAATTGCTAAGTGCCTTACACAAGCTGGAACAGCCCGGCGCTTTTTCGATCCAGACATTTTCTTCGTTCCTCAAACGCTTTATGGGCAACCGCAAAACATTCCGCACCCGATTGGGAACCCTATATCATGATCTGGCGTGGAATCAGCTTCTACTCCCCATCAATGTGGCGCGCTCAGATGTTGATGTCTTTCATCTTCCGGCAAACATTGGACCAGTTTTCTGCTCTCGCCCCACAGTTGCTTCTATTTTAGATATGTCATTATTCCGGTATCCTGACTATTTCACTCCCTGGCATCGTCGCACATCAAGTGTTTTAATTCCGATAACTGCAAAAAACGCGCAGGTCATCATCACAATTTCTGAATTCTCCAAGTCTGAACTGGTCGATGTATTAGGCATTTCACCAAACAAAATCGAGGTGACATACCTGGGTGCATCTGACATATTTGGACCAACAGATCCCACCATCGTTGAACAAACACGACGCAAATTCGGACTGGATCAATTCATGGTCGTGGTTTGCACACTTGAGCCACGGAAAAACATTAAACGATTGGTACAAGCATATTCTCTGCTAAAAGCACGTGGCATTACCCATACCCTGGTACATATTGGAGCCAAAGGGTGGTATTACGACAATGTGCTGACTGAAATCGAACGCCTCAAGATCACGGATTCGGTACAATTTTTAGGTTATGTTTCATTCGAGGATTTAAACGCACTCTATAGTGCAGCTTCCGTAGCCGTATACCCATCGCTATACGAAGGTTTTGGCCTCCCTGTATTGGAAGCCATGCAATGTGGGTGTCCCGTTGTGACCTCAAATGCAGCTTCTTTACCTGAAGTCGTCGGTACAAAAGGGATAATGGTTGATCCCTATGACGTTGACGCCCTGGCTGACGCAATCTATACTGTACTGACCAACCCAGAACAAGCCTCAACCATGCGTCAAAACGGATTTGAACGCGCGCAACTCTTTTCCTGGGAAGCGTGTGCACAAAAGACAATCCAAGCCTATAAAAAAGCGCTTAAGGACTAAATTCAACTTCGTTATGGAAACACCAATCACACCACCGCGATCCACATCTCATCATACCCACATTCAGCCTGCATCCGGCTGGCTCAATCTAAATGCACGCGAACTATGGGCCTACCGTGATCTATTCTGGATACTGATGCTGCGCGATGTTAAAGTGCGTTATAAACAAACTCTGCTCGGTGTTGTTTGGGTCATTTTGCAACCACTGACGGCAGCGCTCATCTTCGCTGTCATATTTGGCCGTTTTGCCGATTTACCTTCCGGTGACACGCCCTATATGTTATATGTATTTATTGCTATGCTGCCCTGGAATATCTTCTCAGGGGCATTGCAACGCGCGGGGACCAGCTTAATCAGCGACTCACGATTAATCTCTAAGGTGTATTTCCCGCGTATTGTAATCCCTATTGCAAGTTCCAGCGCGGTTTTGATCGATTTCTGCGTGGCATTTATCGTCGGCCTTTTCCTGATGACAGGCTATGGTGTATATCCCACCTGGCGCTGGCTGATATTGCCTCTCTGCTTGATATTAGTTCTAATCCTGACGCTAGGTGTGGCGCTCTTTTTCTCTGCGTTAAACGTCTATTATCGTGACTTCATGTATGCGCTGCCGTTCATCATTCAGGTCTGGATGTACGCATCACCCATCGCCTATTCCACCGAAATTGTGCCCGATTCCGTGCGATCCTTTTATGCGCTGAATCCAATGGCAGGCATCATTGATGGGTTTCGTTGGTCTTTACTTGGACTAGACAAGTTTCCCACCACATCGGTTGGAATCTCTGTCATTCTGACCTTTGTCGCGTTTAGCGTAGGCTTACTGGTATTTCAACGTATCGAAGACAACTTCGCGGACGTGATCTAAGATGAGTGATTTCGCCATTCGAGTTAACGGACTCGGTAAATCCTACCAAATTTCACATCAAGCAGCAGGGGCACACCGCTATCGCACCTTGCGCGAAGATTTAATTAATCTGGCAAAAAATCCATTTACTCGTAGCCCATCAAATAAAGAAATTGTCTGGGCTTTACAGGATGTTTCATTTGAGGTTGAACAGGGCACAGCCCTCGGCATCATTGGGCGCAATGGGGCAGGCAAGAGTACTCTGCTCAAACTGCTCTCACGCATCACCCGCCCCACTACCGGCCACGCAGACATTTACGGACGAGTGGGATCGCTGCTCGAAGTTGGCACAGGCTTTCACCCAGAATTGACCGGGCGAGAAAATATTTTCCTCAATGGGGCCGTACTCGGCATGAGCCGCCGCGAAATTCAACGTCATTTTGATGAAATTGTCGAATTCTCAGGTGTCGAAAAATTTCTCGACACGCCGGTTAAGCGTTTCAGCAGTGGCATGTATATGCGCTTAGCATTTTCGGTAGCCGCACATCTGGAAACAGAAATATTGTTAATCGATGAAGTATTAGCCGTTGGAGATGCCGCGTTTCAGAAAAAATGCCTGGGAAAGATGGGAGACGTAGCGAAGACGGGCCGTACTGTATTATTCGTCAGCCACCAAATGGCCTCGGTACAAACGCTATGCGAACAGACAATCTTGCTTGACGCCGGTCAGGTACGAAACATTGGCGATTCGAACACAATTATTCGAGAATATCTCAAAACAAAATTACCTCAAGAAGCGCGATTTGGCGTCGGCATAACCCGCAAAGGAACAGGTCAGGCACACTACACTCAAGCCCGCATCCTTGATGAATCGGGTCAACCATCCACCTCGATTCCTATGGGGGGTACACTGATTGTCGAGTTAGAATTTGAAACGCAAACAACTATCAAAGCGCCCAACTTTGGCTTACGTCTTTACAATACCCTCAAACAAGATTTGGTTGCATGGCGAACTGAGGAAACAGTCGGTGAAATTTCCGATTTGACACACGGCGGAAAGGTTCGCCTAGAAGTGACAAATCTCAATCTGATGCCTGGTATTTATTACGCAGCCCTGGGTTTGTCTGACGGGTATGAGACACACGATCTGATTGAAGAAGCGCTCGAATTAGAAATCGTACCACATTCCATCTATCCAACAGGCCGAATTCCATCCAAATCGCCGTCAGTCATTTTTACACCATGTTCCTGGAGCTTCGATTATCAATAACCTCATGAATTTACATCAAGCAAAACGTCATATAATGAACGTTTCCAGCATCATGAGATTCTTAACGGCCCACAACCATCGTGCAATCTATCTCGGCTGGGTGGGGTATGGCAATTTGGGCGACGAAGCCCTCTATACCGCAATCCGCCAGCTTTTTGGCGATCGACTAACATTTTTTGCACCAAAATTCATCGGGAGCCGCTTAACATCGCTCGCACCAAACTTGCACATTGATGTTGTTTTTTTGGGCGGAGGCACTTTAATTGGACGAGAAAACATCAATATCCGTTTGCAATCCGCCTTCGATGCTTACCCTACAGCAACTTTCGTCGCAGTCGGGACCGGCGTTCTAGATTACACATTGTGGCAGTCGTTCGGCGCGACCATGAATACAACAAGTTGGCAAAAGACCTTAGATCGGTTTGATTTGCTCACCGTGCGCGGACCATTATCACTTAACCACTTGGCCCAAATGAATATACAGCACAAGGCGCGCATCACCGGCGATCCTGTGCTGTGGTTAGGCCGTGCAACAACACAAGTCAAACCAAAGAAGAAACGAGTCGGGCTGAATCTGGGACCATCAAGCGGCCTTATTCATGGGCGAGATGAAGCAGGTGTTGCACAGTTTGGCGCAAACCTACTGCGTCATCTTGAGCAGCAAGGGTGGGAAGTGACACTCTTTCCAATGATCCCAGAGGATGAAGCTTACCTGCAAGCAATAGTCACAGAAGCCAAAATCACATCCGTTCAATTTCATCGAAAGTATCACAATCTGACAGCCACGCTCGCCGCTCTCGAAAAACAAGATGTATTTATCGGCGAAAAATTACATTCGGTGGTCCTGGCAAACTGCGTCCACATCCCTGCGATCATGTTAGAATATCGCACCAAGTGCCGAGACTATATGATGTCAATGGACCAGGAGCACCTAACATTTCGAACCGATGAACTGGACGTTCACCGCATTTACGACACACTGTTTGCATTATACAATGAGAGTGAAGTGTACCAATCTCACCTTGCCAGCCGCATTCAATATTGGCAGCATCAATTGAAACAGACTGCCGACGATGTGCTCACGATTATGACTCATGAACACTAATTCCCCTCTTGTCAGCGTCCTCATGCCCACCTACAACGTAGGGCAATATCTCGCTGAAACCATTGAGAGCATTCTAAACCAAACACTGTCCGATTTTGAACTCATCGCCGTCAACGACGGATCTCACGATAATTCGCTGGATATTCTCACAGATTATGCCCAGCGCGAAACTCGGATTCGGGTATATACACAACCCAATCAGGGTATCGCTACAACTCGCAATCGATGTTTGGATCTCGCCACCGGAAAATATATCGCATGGATGGACGCCGACGACATCGCCCTCCCCAAACGTCTAAAAAAACAAGTCGCGTTTATGGAAACCCATCCTCATATTGGGGGCAGCAGCGTTTGGCTCAAGACATTTGGCGCGGTGCGCGAGACGGTGTGGCGATACCCTACCGACGATAAAACCATGCGATCCTTACTAATTTTTCAACCGCCGTTAGTTTGTGCCGCAGCCATTTTACGGCGTGACCTTATTGAACAATTTAATTTACGCTTTGATACAAGTTTTCGTGTCGCTGAAGATTATGACTTTTGGAGCAAGGTTGCCGAACACACACAGATAGCCAATCTACCCGAAGTCTTATATCTTTACCGTGTGCATACCGCTCAAATCACCGAAAGACACAAACAAAATTTGCAGGAGTTGAGCTACCGTGTGCAGGCTCGCTACCTTGACCATTTACAGCTTCAGCTTACCCCAGACGAATTCAACACCCACTCAACCCTAAATAACACCCTTATCCCTGATCAACTGCGTACTCCCGAATTTATTGAAAAAGTGGATCAATGGTTGCAAAAGCTGCAAGCTGCGAATCAAGCAACCTCCATCTTCCCCGAACCAGCCTTTTCGAGCGTACTGGCACAACGATGGTTTCTGGCATGTCGCCAACTCTCTCATTTGGGATGGTGGGCATGGCAGCGCTACTGGGAATCCTCCCTAAGTCAGCACTTTCATATTCGCTCTTTGAGCAAGGCAAAATTCTTTGTGTATAGCGTGATTGGAAAACAAAAAGTATGAAAGTTCTATACCTGTCCACCTATGAACGCGAGGGGGGCGCAGCCCGCGCTGCACATCGACTATACACGGAACTCAAGGCTCAAGGCGTTGACATGCAAATGCTAACGGTGCATAAGACCAGCCGCGATCCTGACGTAATACCTCTATTCAAAGCTGCTGACCCCGCCAAACAGTCACTGTGGGGGGTGATCAACCAAACACTATCACACTTGTTAATTTTTCTGGATCGCGCGCCACGCCAAATCTATCGCCAGCGAACCTTATTCGCCTGGAGTGTGGGGTGGTTGCCAACTCGTATTCCGCAACGTATCGCCCCCCTAAAACCGGATATTATACATTTGCACTGGGTTGGCGAGGGCTTCGTTCCCATCCGTGCGATCCGGTCATTTTCCGATCCTGTAGTCTGGACCTTCCATGATATGTGGGCATTCACCGGCGGCTGTCATTCAACGCTGGATTGCGCTCGCTACGAACAAACTTGCGGCCAATGTCCTCATCTGGGATCGAACAGATCGCACGATCTCAGCCGATGGACCTGGCAGCATAAACAAAAACTATGGCGCGATATTCACCTGACCATCATTACTCCTAGCCGGTGGATGGGCGATTGCGCGCGGTCAAGTTCCCTGCTGCGAAATGCAGACATTCGTGTCATCCCAAACGGAATAAACCTCAACCAGTATCGAGCTATTGACAAACACGTTGCACGCCAATTGCTCGGTCTCCCTCTCGACAAAAAAATCATCCTTTTCGGCGCAATAAACAGTACCAGCAGCCCAATAAAGGGATTCAACCACTTGCAGCCAGCGTTACAGCAAATGGCAGCCAGGACGGGATCGGATCGGTTCGAACTTGCCATTTTTGGCGCGCCAAAGCCACAAAACGAGCCTGATTTCGGCTTCAAAGCACATTATCTTGACCACATCCACGATGAACAAACAATCGTTGCGCTCTACTCAGCCTGCGATGTTTTTGTTGCGCCCTTCTTGCAGGATAATTTGTCGAATATGGTAATAGAATCGCTTGCGTGCAGTTTACCCTGTGTGGCATTTGCCAGTGGTGGAATGCCAGACATGATCGATCATCAAACCAACGGGTATCTAGCAAAACCTTTTGAAATAGATGATCTAGCGGCTGGAATTACATGGGTTCTCTCCGATGAGCAGCGCTGGCAAACGCTATCAGCCCACGCACGCCAAACAGCCGAAATGAAATTCGACCTGTCAGCCAACGCCCAACGTTACAAAAACCTTTACTCGGAAATATTAGACCGCAAACCAACATAATTTGAGACACAAATCAGCCCGCCACCACAAATTGGTGAACGGGCTAATGATTGCTGCGCATCATGACAACAACCGCAAATGCCGTCTATGACATAATCGATTTGTAGAGTTCCTGTGTTTCAAGTTCGGGTGATTTACCCTCCCCTTTCAACTGTTCGACGAATTTCTGGTAATGAGCGGCGGCTTCGCTGCGGCGTCCTAGATTAGCATACAGTTGCATGATCTGGCGATGGATAGGTTCGTACCGATCATTTTCCTGCACGGCGCGCTGCAACAAACCAAGCGCGTGCTCCTGACGCCCCTCTTCCATCCGAATAGCCGCCATCTGGCTTAGCGCTTCGAGATAGCCCTTCTGATAATCAGCGCGGCGCTGCAAAATCCACTTGTCGCTGTGTCCCTGCAAGAACGGCCCACCATATAGATCAAACGCCTGCTGCCAAATCTCCGACTTATTCTCGGTATCTGGCGAACGGCCCGCCACCAATGCGCTCACGAAATGCATAATATCGTAGTACAGCGACACACGCGGATTCACACGATAGTACCCGTCTTCATGAACCAGCACATCAAAATCAAGAGCTTTGTGCAGCCGACGTTTAGTAACATGGAACACATTCACCGCCTGATCATTTTCCAGGTCCGGCCAGAACGCCTCGCAAATCTCCGAGCGCGTAACCACTGGGCGATCCAACGCGAAGAAAAAGAGCAAACGCGGTAAATGCCCTTCCCAGGAATCGATCTGCTCACCATTCAGCAGCACATACCCCGGCCCCAAAGCATACACTTCAAGATGGAGATCGCCCCCCTCAGTCGGCATATTGTAGAAATTATCCGCCACCTGGATATCATCATCCAATAAAACGGCTTTTTTCTGCGCAATCAGGGATACCCAGGGCAAACGCGGCAACCCGCGACTATTGATCACCAATTGACAGTGCGATGGAATCCGCAACGCAACCTGCTCAACAAATGCCTGAATATCATCCGCTTCATTGGTCCGATCATATTCATCCAAAATCAAAACAAGCGGCTCATTGCTCAGGTCGCTCAAATCAGCGACAAAAGCATTCAACAACGCCTCAATGCTATCTTCGTCTTCAAATTGAAGTTGATTGAGATAACGGCCAAAAGTCGGGTGTTGATTCGCCAAATCATGCGTAATGCCCGACAAAAATGCGCGAACATTAACATCATCCGGCCCCATAGCATAATAAAAGGTCTGCACATCTGGATCGCTCATCAATTGAGCCACCAACATCGAACGATAGCGACTGTCAGGATGGAGCAAGACAATGCTGGCATCAGCCGTCCGTTCTTTGAATGTTTGGTACGACGCCTCAATTAAACTGTTCAGCACCATTGGTATAGTTCCTTGTATTGTCTAACAGAAAGAGTTAGTCTTAGTATAATCGACTGAACTCGATAAGGCAAGCGCTAAGGAAAATGTATCTTTTGCTTACGAGATTCATTCCAGCGCCATTACACGGGCCTGCTAACGCGCATTATAGCAGCGCAAAGGCATAAATCTATATAGAATTTACAAAAAATATTGTATGCAATCCTAATTTGTGGTAACTTGTCAGTAACTTAGGGTGTATAATGGAAGCCAAGTTTTCCGGCAACCAATCATTAAAGCGAGTGGATTTTATGTATAAAACAGCACGAAATATAGCAGTGCTTGGAACCGGGCTAGGGATTAG
Source organism: Anaerolineae bacterium (assembly GCA_016929355.1). GTDB lineage: Bacteria > Chloroflexota > Anaerolineae > Aggregatilineales > Aggregatilineaceae > JAFGJA01. The sequence goes on from JAFGJA010000637.1 coordinate 12,015, forward strand.
CGCCGTCGTGGGCTGGCTGTTCTTGCGCGAACACCGACGCAATCAGGCAGATGATGCTCCGGTCCTGATCAAGTCACAACTCCGCGCGGATGCAGTGGATATGCCAAATATTGTACTTCCACTCGACGCAATCGAAGATATTGAGCAAGAGAACCCAAGCACCACACCAGCTCAAGACGATTTGACACAAATCAACGATATTGGACCGCGCTTTGCCGAGGCGCTACACGCGATTGGGATCACGAATTACGCGCTGCTGGCTGCACAAACACCTGAAATATTGGCTGAAAAACTCTTGCCTTATGTCCGAGTTTCGGCCCAACGTATTCAGGATAAGAAGTGGATCACACAAGCCGCCAAACTCGCCAATCACTAGGGAAGTCATTATGAGCGCAATCACACCGACGAACATCACGCTAGAACAAAGCGCTGGCCTACTGATCATTGATTGGTCCGATGGCAAAACCTGCCGTTATCCGGTTGGACCACTGCGCATGGCGTGTCCGTGTGTTGAATGTCGCGGCGGACATGAAAACATGGGCCGCCACACTGATCCTGATACTTTACTCGATCTCGTTCCGACCCAAGCTTATCAGGTTGAACGACTTGAACTGGTCGGCAATTACGCTTTGCAATTTTTCTGGGATGACGGCCATCACACGGGCATATACACCTGGGATTTCCTTTACCGACTGTGCCCAGAACAAGATTCAGATGCTTCATAATATCCCACGATGCCATGAGACAAAAACTGTTTGCCCTCACTGAACTCAACCATCTTCGACTAGAAGCTGTTCAGTTATTTGAACAATGCCTGACGCAAGGCGACCTATTGCCGATGATGGAATTCATTGAAAAGCAGATTGTGTATACCCCTCCCCGTCTGCAATTATTGCGCGACATTACCGACGATTTACAGCAACGCCTACTTTCATTGAAAGAATACCATTTTGATGTGCGCGAGCGCGTTGTCACCACCTTAGAAGAAAGCTATCATGTCAACCTGACTACGCTCGCGCCTCAAGCTAAACTAGATCGGTATCACCACCTGTCCCAGGACGAGATCATCGCCCATGTTCAGGCACAAAACCCATCGTTGAACGAAAAAGACTTAGCGTTGATTCGTAAGCTGGTCGATGCCTCACTACAAATGGCCGCGCAACTGCACAATGACATCCAACTCACCACACAACTCTTCAACCTGGTATTAGACTGGACCGAAGGCATGAGCGTCACTTTGGCGCGCGAACAATGGCCGAACACAGCGCAATCCCCTTCTGAGGGAACGGATACAACAAAACACCACTAACCCGGCCTCACCATTCATCCTACCTGACGAGGAACTTTAATGAGCCAATCTTACGAAAAATATTTGCGGGAAGTCTTGATTGACACTGACACATTACAAACACGCATTACCGAACTTGGGCAGGAAATCAGCGCGGCTTACGCTGATACTGAAAATCTGCTGCTTATTTGTATTCTCAAGGGTGGTGTCATGTTTTTGACTGACCTGATGCGCTCACTAACCATCCCGCACACCATCGACTTCATGGCAATCTCAAGCTATGGAACCGGCGTCCGCGAATCATCAGGGCGCGTGCGGATCGATATGGATTTGAAACAGGATGTAGCCGGCAAACATTTGCTCATCGTTGAAGACATCATTGATAGTGGGCATACGCTCCAATACATTCTGAATCTACTCGATACCCGCGATCCGGCCAGTGTCCGCATCTGCACTTTATTAAGCAAACCCAGCCGCCGCCAGGTTCACATCGATGTGGATTTTGTGGGATTCGAGATTCCCGACAAATATGTCTTTGGCTACGGACTTGACCTGGACGAACACTACCGGAATTTACCTTTTATCGCCGTGTGCAACACTGATGCGCTCACCGGAGAATAGCCGGTGTCACTCACCTCTGTGCGCCCATCTCGCCCCCTGATCTGGCATCCGTGTATTGACGATCTCCGCGCCGCGATTTCCCCCAATGAAGCCGTGTATCTTGTCGGCGGGGCGGTGCGCGACGCCTATCTCCATCGCCCCCTGCACGATGTCGATCTGGCAACACCAGACGATGGACGCCCGTTAGCCCGGCGGTTAGCGAATACGTTCAATGGAGCCTACTACCCTCTCGATAATGAACGCGGTGTGGGTCGCGCGCTGATCCCCTGGACAAACGAACAGATCATCATTGATGTTGCCCAATTTCGCGGCGCAGACTTGCTGACCGATCTCCGCGAACGGGATTTCACGCTTAACGCAATGGCTGTCAAACTCACCAGCGATCCGAGCGATCAACTGCAAGCAGTGATTGATCCAATGGGGGGATTGGCTGATCTGGCCGCGAAACGACTCCGCGCCTGCACAACCCATTCAATTTCTAGCGATCCGGTGCGGATTCTGCGCGCCCTGCGAGCCAGCCTGCAATTTGGATTAATAATCGATCCATCTACACGGAACGATCTGCAAAATTATGCATCCACCCTTCCCCAAGTATCTGCCGAGCGCATCCGTGACGAATTTTTTGCAATTCTGGGTGGACCTCGCCCCGCCGCCGCACTCGCCGTCCTGAACCAACTCGGCATTTTGGCTTACATCATCCCTGAAACCACCGCTATGCAGCGCATGACCCAGGGGCCGCCACACCAACTCGATGTCTGGCAGCACACTCTCTCCACCATCAGCCATCTGGACACGCTGTTACAGGTCATCGAACCGCAGCGCAGCAGTGACGCCACCGCGAACATACAAACGGGTACAGTCGCTTTTGCGATCAGTCACATTCGCGCCCAGTTACAAGATCACCTCGCGCACCAGTGGCCTAATGAACGCCCCCACCGCGCACTTTTAATGTTGGCGGCACTAATGCACGACGCAGGCAAACCCGCGACACGCACGGTTGAATTAAGTATGTCAGAAAAGACCGGAGAGCCAGAAGAACATATTCGCTTTTTGCAGCACGAGCAAACCGGCGCAAACTTGATCGCAGCACGAGCTAATGCCCTGCGACTCAGTCAGGATGAACTGAAGCGCCTGCAAGCCATCGTCAAGCATCACATGCGCCCCCACTGGTTAGCGAGCGAGTCTCCATTATCGTCGCGCGCGATCTATCGCTTCTGGCGAGATACAGGCGAAACAGGCGTGGATATATGCCTGTTGGCACTGGCCGATTATCTCGGTACGTATGGAGTTACACTTGATTCGCAGGCATGGATCGCGTATGTGAACACCATACAAACACTGCTGAGTCGCTATTTCTTGCAGCACGATTCGGCTATCACGCCGCCGCCATTGCTCACCGGGCAGGATGTATTAGATGTATTCGACTTGAAACCGGGACCGCAGATCGGAGAAATTCTCAAAACATTGCGCGAGAGCCAAGCGATTGGTGAAATCAATACAAAAGAAGAAGCGCTGGACTGGGTCCAACGCTTTTTGGTCGATCAACAGTAACTTATTTGGCGGACTAGTCCCCGCCCTTACCCTCAGTTTCCCCCTCATGCGCCTCATCTGCGTCATCAGAATCCGGCGCGGGACGCTCGTAAAATAACAGCAACGTACTGCCATAGGTGCGCTCGTCATACAATTCGAGCACTTCTAATGTCACATCGTCACGCTCAGAGGGATCAATCTGAACAACAACCACACCATCCAGCGCCACATGATCGGGATTTTTGTCCAAACCAAGTAACACCGTTTTCCACATCCCTTTATATTGCGGCGGTGCGACATAGATATATTCGAACGCTTCTGGCGCGGGACGCTGAACATAAGCCAGCGCATCCGTCCGCATGACTTCGGCGTTTGCGGTCAGCCGGGTATGCTCAAGATTTTCGCGCACGGTGCGGATCGCCATCCGGTCATTGTCAATAAACAAAACCCGTTCCGCACCCCGACTCAACGCTTCAATTCCAACACTCCCTGTCCCTGCAAACAAATCAAGAAACGTGCAGCCCTGAATACCCGTGCTGAAAATATTGAACAGCGCTTCTTTCACCCGATCCATCACCGGGCGAGTGGAGTCGCCGGGCACCATTTTGAGTTTGCGCCCTTTAGCTGTCCCAGCAATTACGCGAATTGACACGCTAAACTCCTACCGCTCAACCGCTTCACGCACGGCGCGAATATTCGACGTGGGGGAATTGGTGATCATGACACACCCGGTTGACAACACCAGACGTCGTCCTCCCGTTTGCCGAATCGCGTCACGCACCTGCTCGCTGACCTCAACCGGTGTACCGGTATACATCGGGTTCCAACGCCCAATACCACCGCTCACTGCGCCGTCAAACTTGAGTTTGCCATCAGCTAACGACAGACCGGTCTCACGATCATGCCAGTTGATCATCTGCACCGGATAATCCGCGATCAGATCGAACATTGGCGCTGAACCATGCAAATGTACCATATTCAGCCACCAATCATCCGGCAGCGCCTCAAGAATTTGCAGATCGTAAGGGCGTCCGAATTCACGATATTCAGCTTCGCTCATCATCGCATACGAACCATGCTGAATCGCGTAAAAAATACCCGAAACGCCGGTTTTACGCATCGCATCAATGAAGCGCAGTGTGCTTTCCGTCACCGTGTTCAACCCTGTTTTCAGGCGATCTGGGGCCGTGCGCATGTGCTCAATCAATCGATCCTGGCCCGCCATATTTTTCGCCTGAGCCAACGGGCTAAAAATCGTCTGGATGTACGGCACGTCAGTACCAAATGCATCCTTCAACATCCGCAATACATCCAATTGACGCGACAACGCCCCCCGACTCGGATCAAGCACACGCAGTTCGGTCCAATCCAGCGAACGCTCAACCGCCCGGCGCGTATATTCGCGTGTTCCTTCGAGGCTACCCACCCAGCGATCCTGAACCCCGTAATCGGTCAGACAAAAACTGCTGGATGGCGTCACTTTACAAAAATCAAAGTCCCAGCGACGTTGAAACGCGATAGAAGCCTCAGCGAGATCCGCCGCGCGTTGATCGTCCCCCGGCCAGTGTCGCCACAACGCCACCGGTACACGATCCGTTTCTTCGCCCTGAAACGTTTTTCCCAATCGTTCACGCTTGGTTAACACCATTGGATCGATTGGCTCCTTCTAGATGAAATCACCCATCTGTTCAATTTGCTGTTTGACCATACGCTGCAACATAAAATAGCGCTCATAGTCTTCAGACTCAGCATCCAGCGCCGCCGCCACCAAATCCCGCACTTTCTCAAATGCTTGCAGGGCTTTGCCTTTATCACCCACTCTGCGCGCCGCTAAACCAAGCCCCCAATTGGCATCGATATTGTCGGGATTTTCGCTGACAAGTTTGCTGAATTGCTCCACCGCAACTTCATACTTTTTGTTGTAGTGGGATTGCCAGGCAGCACCAATTTTTGCATCAAGCTCATTTTTGCTCATTACTGTCTCCAAAAGCGACGAACTGAATTTAATACGCACATAATTGCGCTATGCTTTGCATTATACTGTGTACCTACGGTGGTTCGCAAAGCATCGCTAAAAGTTTATACTCGCTTATAGCGTTATTTTTGTCTACAATACAATTATGATCCAACCAACGCAACGAAGGACACGAGAGAATGGCGTCTCAAGACCTGCTCAATGGCCGTTATCGTCTGGTCAACCAACGTGGTTCAGGCGGCATGGCGGTAATTTACCAAGCAACTGATCTGGCATTAGGGCGCACGGTGGCTGTTAAGATTTTGCGCCCCAGTCTGACCGGTGATCCAGAATTTCTCAAACGCTTCCGGCAGGAAGCACGCAACGTTGCCAATCTCTCACACCCTAATATTGTCACCGTGCATGATGTTGGTCAGGATGGCAACACCCATTATATTGTGATGGAATATATTGACGGCGAAGACCTCAAACGCCTGATCCGAGCTGCGGCCCCATTTTCAATTGATCGCACCTTAAGTATTGCGATCAAGATTTGCGCCGGGGTCGGTTATGCCCATCGCGCGGGTCTGGTTCATGCCGATGTAAAACCACAAAATGTCCTCGTTACAGAAAGTGATAACGTCAAAGTCACGGACTTCGGCATCGCCCAGGCGCTCGCCGGGACAAAACCACGCGAACGCCAGCGCGTTGTGTGGGGCAGTCCACACTATTTCTCACCTGAACAAGCCCAGGGAGAACCGCCAACACCTGCCTCTGACGTATATGCCATTGGTATTGTGTTATTTGAGATGCTCACTGGTCGATTGCCGTTTGTCGGAACCGATCAGCAAGAATTAGCCCTGGCGCATATCCGTGAAACTCCGCCCAATGCATCTGACATCAACCCCAATGTACCCGTTCACCTGGACCGGATTTTACAGAAGGTCATGTCCAAAGAACCGGCTTCACGCTACCGCACGGCGGACCAGCTAGGCCGCATCTTGATCAGTTACCGGCGGCAAGGCCAACTCACTACCGATCAGGTTCCTGAAGTTGAGCATGAAGAACCCAAACCGGAAACTGCCGCGACCTTACCACCATCACCATCCGTTCAACCGCCAGCCTATGAAGCGCCGGAGCAACAACAAGCCCCGGTCTATGTTGCCCCGCCCCATATTGCACCGCCGGAAATGCACCAATCCGCCCCGCCGGTTATTCATGATCCACGCGCCGAAGCGCCAACGAATGCCTATGCGCACGTTGACTCTTACAACAGCCCGGCGACCACCCCCAACAGCCCGCCGGTCAATTCGCACTATTACCCATCCCGCCCACCTGAGCCGATGATTCAATCGATTCAGTCACGCTATCATGCCACCGAACCAGAAGATACCTTCGATCTCGTCACCATTGTGCTCGCATTTTTGGCCTTTATCGCGGTTGTGCTCTTGATTCCACTGTGGATTTTGGTGTATCAAGCCTGGATCGGTTAAAACATCGCTGGGCAAAAACGGGTTAATTTCTTACAAAACATTAATCCACACAATAGGTCGAACCCTGGTTTTTGCGAATCGGTTCCTGTATAATCTCGGTAGGATTAACGAAATCTATCGCCCCACAAAGGCGTGACACTCCCATATTTAACTATAGCTAAATGCGGGTTGGAGGAAAGTAGCGTGAATAACCGTTCGCGAAATCTTTTAGTGTATATTCTAATCATCGTCGCGGCGCTGGTTGTCGTATTCGGTGTTCGCAGTTCCGGTTCAGATTCCGATAAGCTGACCGTTTCAGAACTTGCTAAGGACATCAACGACAACAAAGTTGACTCCATCGAAATCTCTGATGAGGGTGAAGTCATCGCCAAATACGGCGACAAAACACGAAAGACTCAGATTAGCCCGAATACGGACAACCCAGTGGAGTTATTCAAATCATTGGGAGCCACCGATCAGGGTATCGACAATGTGGACATAACGTTCAAATCATCCAGCAATCTATTCAACTGGATTGGGCTGATTGGCACGTTTCTGCCTATTCTGCTCATTGGCGGGTTCATCTACCTGATGTTGCGCCAGGCACAAGGGTCTAACAATCAGGCGATGTCATTTGGCAAAAGCCGCGCGCGTATGTTCACGGGCGATCAGCCAACCGTGACCTTTGAGGATGTCGCCGGAGCCGAAGAAGCCAAAGAAGAACTACAAGAAGTCGTCGAATTTCTTAAAGACCCCGAACGCTTTATCCAACTCGGCGCGCGCATTCCTAAGGGCGTGCTGCTGGTTGGCAGCCCTGGCACGGGTAAAACACTGATGGCGAAAGCGGTCAGTGGTGAAGCGGGCGTTCCCTTCTTCAGCATTTCCGGTTCGGAATTCGTGGAGATGTTTGTCGGTGTGGGTGCGAGCCGCGTGCGTGACCTGTTTGATCAGGCCAAACGTCACAGCCCTTGCATCGTATTTGTTGACGAAATCGATGCCGTGGGGCGTCATCGTGGGGCGGGCCTCGGTGGTAGCCACGACGAACGCGAACAAACGCTCAACCAGATTTTGGTCGAAATGGACGGCTTTGATACGGATACCAATGTGATCATTGTCGCCGCGACTAACCGCCCCGACATTCTCGATCCGGCACTGCTGCGTCCGGGGCGTTTTGACCGCCGCGTCGTGCTAGACCGTCCCGATATGCGTGGACGTGAAGCGATTCTCAAGGTCCATGCGCGCGGGAAACCCCTTGCCTCAGACGTTGAACTCAGCATATTAGCAAAATCAACGCCCGGCTTTGTCGGTGCTGATCTGGAAAATCTGGTCAATGAAGCCGCGATTGTGGCCGCCCGCAAAAACAAAAAATCCATTGGGATGCGCGACTTTGAAGAAGCTATCGAGCGCGTTATCCTGGGGCCAGAACGCCGCAGTCGCCTGATCACTGAAGAAGAAAAACGCCTGATCGCTTATCATGAAGCCGGTCATGCCGTTGTCTTCCATGTACTGCCAAAATGCGATCCAGTGCGCAAAGTTACAATTGTATCGCGCGGAATGGCCGGTGGTGTAACCTGGGTTATGCCAGACAATGACTCCGCGTTGGGCACTGTCAGCAAGTACAACGATCAAATCACAGGTATGTTGGGCGGACGCGCTGCTGAAGAAATCGTTTTTGGCGATATTACCAATGGCGCGTCCAGCGATCTGGAAAGCGTCACGCGCACGGCCCGTACCATGGTCACACGTTGGGGTATGAGCGAAAAACTCGGCCCGCGCGTTTTTGGACAAAAAGAGGAACTGGTCTTTCTCGGACGTGAAATCGGCGAACAGCGTGACTACAGTGAAAGTATCGCGGAGCAAATCGACTCAGAAGTCCATGAGATTGTATCGTCAGCGTATGTTCTCGCGCTCAAGGTGCTCACTGCCCATCGTGATAAACTTGACGCGGTAGCCGAGCGCCTGATGGAAGTCGAAACGATCAATCGGGACGAATTCCTGGAAATTATGGGGGATCCGCCCGATTCACCCCATAACACACCCAATGAACCCACCGCAATGGCGCGTGTCAACGAACCAGATAATGGGCAAACCGACAGCGATATGCCCCCTGCGTCAATGGGTACAGCCCCATCACCCGCATAACAGCAAGACACACGCTATATCTAAAAAGTCCCGTCCTTGTGGCGGGACTTTCTTTACTTTAAAAAGCAGGCCATCTTGAAAAGAAATTTCGGGTCGTATGAATTTGAACACATTTGTACCATACAACCAGCGCGCGATGATGCTGACAACATATTGCTATTCAGACCCCAAGCGGATTATGCCAAAAAAGATGAACGTAAGTTACATGCTTACGGAAATGGCGCATTTTGCCGGTTCAGGATTCCGAAAGATCTGCATCTTGAGGGTGTATATATCATCACAGCAAACGCAGAAGCAACCTATATTGGCGAATGTATCGATTTAGCGCAACGATATAACATGGGTTATGGTCAAATTTCCCCCAGAAATTGTTATACTGGCGGACAGCCAACGAATTGCCGAATTAACAAATTAATCTTTACTATGGTGCAAAAGGGACAACAAGTCGATTTATGGTTTTATGCAACCAGCAACCGTAAACACATTGAATCTGAACTGATCAAGTCGCTTGATATGTTATCCCGCTGGAATCAAAAAGGTTAGGGAGCCAGGCAGTCGATAAACGTCCTAACCTTACCCCTTAATAGCGACTAACCCTCATAGATTATCCAACCGCGCTCAACAGCCACCGCTCGCATCCCCTCATCTGGATAAGTTGCCACCGGAAAACCCACCCCATCCAAAAACGGAATATCCGAGCGGCTGTCGGCATAGGCCGCACACACAGTCAATGACAGATCAGGATCATGCTGTTCGAGATAACGGCGTGCAAAATCAACTTTGCGTCCACCAGAACATGTTTCCCCAATAATCCGCCCTGTACAGCGCCCATCATCAAATTCGACTATCGATCCCAAACCTGCATCTGCTCCCAGACGAAGCGCAAAACGATGCACAATCCCCTCAAACATGGTTGATACCAGAATGACCGGCTGACCGGCTGCTTTATGCCGTTTCAAAACATCCCACACGTCAGATCGCACGTTTGGCATAAGGCACGTTGTTAGTGTCGCCTCGTAAGCAACCTGAACCTGATCTTCGGACCACCCCGCCATTAACCAGGCCATCAAGCGAATCCACCGGTTACGAAAGTTCGCCTGACTCGCCAACCCAATTTTAGTCAACAAATAATGCGGCATAGCCGTCCCCCGGAGCCACAATCGTTTATATAATTTCGTGTGCGGCGAATCCATGATAGCCGCCCACCAGACCCCGCTCGCGGTCAGTGTTCCATCAATATCAAACAGCGCGGCGCGCGTTTCAGGATCAATCATGTAACTCACTATTTTTTCTTCTCTCCCTGCTGTTCAGCTTTTTCGCGTTCTTCGATCTCCATCTGTGCCAACTCCCGCCGCAAAATCTTGCCAACGGTGGTACGCGGCAGGTCCGTCACAAATACAATCCGGCGTGGGACTTCATACGGAGCCAAACGGCGTTTCGCAAAATCAATCAACTCATCGACAGTCAACGATTCATGTTCATGGCACACTACCCAGGCTTTCAGCGCTTCCTGACCGATTTTTTCGGGGTTAGGATGGGGCACAGCCACCACACCGACCTCTTTCACCCCAGGATGCTCCATTAACACATCTTCCACATTGCGCGGGTACACATTGAAACCGCCAATCAACGCCATGTCCTTTTTGCGATCCACGATATAAAAGTACCCATCTTCATCCATGCGAGCAATATCGCCGGTATACAGCCATAATTTCCCATCCGGCCCCTGACGCAGCGTATTAGCGGTTTCCGTTGGCATCCCATGATACCCGCACATCACCATCGGACCATGCATGAGCAGTTCGCCCACTTCACCCACCGGCAGATCGGTTTCGCCATCATCCAAATCCACGATCCGCATCTCCATATCAGGAAACGGCAGTCCAATTGATCCCGCGCGATTCTCACCCTTCACCGGATTCACATGACTGGCAGTGGGCGCTTCGCTCATACCAAAGCCTTCGAGCAGTCGTCCACCTGAAATTTCTTCAAACTTCCGCTTCGTCGATGGCGGCAGTGGGGCAGAACCACTAATACAAGCGTAGATCGAAGACATATCAAATTTACCTGAGAGCACACCCGCATGGTTGTTAATCGCGTTGAACATCGCCGGCACACCCATGAATAGGGTTGGGCGAAAACGGTGAATACTCTCGACCACATCATCCATCACACGCGGATTCGGCACTAAAATCATGGCGGCGTGCAGCGAAACAGCAAAACTCATCACCGCCACCATGCCAAAAACATGAAACATAGGTAACGCCGCTAAAAATACTTCCTGCACATCCGGGCGGACTAACCATGCCTGACACTGCAAGGTATTGGCAACCAATGCCGCATGAGTTGACATTGCCGCTTTGGGCACGCCCGTTGTGCCACCGGTATATTGGAAAATTGCCAGATCATCGGGCTTGACCTCCACATTCGGTTTTTTACCTGCATAACGCGCCAGCACATCCTGCAACCACTCATCTTCTGGCGCTTTGGTAATGCAATGTCCCTCTTTCTTTTCTTTCGCCAGCGTGAACAACACACGGGCTAACGGCGGCAAATATTCCTTGACATTGGTCACGATCACGCGCTTAACCTGGGTATCCGGTTGAAATTGCTTCAAACCCTCATAAAAAAGACTCAATGTCAAAACAAAAGTCGCGCCGCTATCGATCAGCAAATCGTTGAGCTTAATCGGTGGGTAAGTGGGATTCAGCGCCACCACGACGCCCCCAGCCTTGAGAATGCCATAAAACGACACGACAAATTGCACACAGTTGGGCATCACAATTGCCACGCGATCCCCTTTTTGCAACCCCATCTCAACCAACGCCGCCGCCAATGAATCCGACAGCGCATTAATCTCACGATAAGACACCGTCGCATGGACGCGCCCGACCAACGGCAAGCTG
>JAFGJA010000638.1 GCA_016929355.1 Anaerolineae bacterium
GGCTTCTGATCGCTATCGGGGTCTTTGGCATTTGCCGGTTGCGCTGAGGATTCCGGCTTAGTCCCGGCGTCTGTTTTAGCTTCCGTTTTAGCCTCTGTGGTAGTCTCTGTGTTAATCTCTGGTTTCGTGGCTGGCTTGGTGGCCGGACTAGCTGCTGCTTGCGACGCAACTTTAGACGCGGCCTGTGGCAATTCATCCGTGATCGGTGGCTTCTCATCAGCAGGTTTGGCAACTGCCGGAGGAGCGACCTCTGGTTTAACGACCACTGGCGGCACATCATCCAATTGATCACCAATTGTTTCGGTAACGGCAACCACCGGTTCCTCGCTGCCCAACTGGAATCGAATCCGAACCATCATCTGGCCTAACCGGAGTTCGTCGCCATCGTGCAAACGATAGGGACGATGCGCGGTCAATTTTTGACCATTCAGATAAGTGCCGTTGCTGCTCCCCAAATCCCAGATATTGAGGCTTTGTTCTTCTCCCTGCCGGATCGCGGCATGACGGCGACTGACCCCCATGCGATACCCGGCAAACGGCGTCAGGTCCACATCGGGCATTGCGCCCGTCGCCGGATCACGCCGCCCAAAAATCGTCTCAGACTTGGGCTTCACAATGATCGGTTCGGGACTGCCTTCAATTTCCAACCGCAGTGTATCATCTATGCTAAAGGCAGAAACGCCCTGGACCTTGACATCCGTCAACACGCTCGAATCGATCCCCAGTTGAGCCTTTTCTTCTTCTGAAGCTGCCCCAATGGACTTCGTACTCAACGGTTTTTCACCGAGCAGACTGGCCCCACAGTTTTCACAGTAGATAATTCCCGGTCGGTTTTGATGGCCGCAATTTACACAGTTTTGCATTCAACACCCCTTGCGCGACTTGCCCTTACCCAACACTGAATGGATTCGCCATCACGCGCACTAGTTGGTAGTTGAGAAATTTGAGGAACACTTTATAATCTTAGAACACATTGGGAAGAAATACCAATTCCATCGATTGTCCACTATTATAACATAGGTCCATTAAAACATAATGCTCGCGCCGTTGGTCCGCAGCAAAATCTACTATTTTTATGAACCATATACATTTTTTAAAAATACACTTTAATAAGCAGGAATGGAGAATTACATTTCAATGCTCGACACAATACTCGATACAACACCTTCTGATGGTGACTTGATTACCCGGTTGCAGGCTTCGGATTTAGACGCGCTGGGTATCCTCTTTGAACGACACCGAAATCGCGTCTACCGCACTGCCCTCGCCATTGTGCGCGATCAAGCGGTGGCTGAGGATATTTTGCAGGATTGCTTCCTGAAAATCTATGCCCACGCAGACCGCATTGATACCAACCGCCCACTGGCTCCCTGGCTCTACCGGGTCACGGTTAATTTGAGCTATACCTGGCTTTCACGCGGCAAAAACCGGCGCACGCCGCTTGATAATGTCATGGACCGGCTGGTTAGCCCCATGAGACAGGCCCCTGATCAAGTCACCGAACAAACCGAACTGCGCCAGAACGTTCGCAAAGCAATTGGCGATCTGAGTCTTGATCAGCGCGTCGTCGTGGTTTTGTACTACCTGAATGGGTTAAGTCTCCAAGACATTGCCGAAATTCTTGATCTACCGGTAGGCACAGTAAAATCACGGTTGTATTATGCGCGCGAAAACCTACGCGGTAAGCTCGGTCCCCATTTGACTTGGCTGCCTGAGGTTGCGCATGGGTATATATAGGCTGATCAGCCTTGTAACACGATTCTTTTATCCCGCTTCTATCAAACAGGATGTGCTGATCGATAGTCTGATTCAGGATGCCCTGTTCGATGATGCCCTGGCGTGTCCCGCGCCCGATGCCTGGGAACGGCTGCGGCAGATTGTTATGGATCGCCAACTCAAGCATTACGGCATGTGGGTGCTTGATGAGCCACAGCGCGACCCGCCCGACTCATCACCTATGCCGCCTCACCAGCCCGATTTCGAGCGCGCGCGGCGTTTCAATAGTCGCTATCCAACTTCTAATCAGATTTTGCGCCAGGATATGATCTGGGGCGGTTTATCACCAACGTTCTCGATCATCACGGACTGGTGAGTAGCACTAACGCTTCTGGCACTTCCGGCGGGCTTGCAGTACATTCTAGCTGTACCTGTTAAGCGGACGTTAGCCGGAGGTGATGGTGGATAATTTCTCAATCGAAATTCTGCTAGGCCGGGTAATCGGCTTAGTTATTGGCTTCTCGCTGCACGAGTGGGCACACGCCTGGGCCGCCTATCAATTAGGCGATCAAACCGCGTATCGCCAGGGGCGATTAACTCTGAATCCCCGCGCGCATATCGAACCCATCGGGCTGATCCTGGCAATCTTCGCGGGCTTCGGGTGGGCAAAACCGGTCCCGGTCAATCCCTATGCGTTTTATCCCAACGAAAAACGCGGGATCGTACTGGTCGCGCTGGCTGGCCCGGTGATGAACCTGATCATTGCGTTGCTCGTGGGCCTCGTGGTCCGGTTTATGCTGCTGACTGGCGCGATTGATCTCTATTTGGGACAATGGCTGATCATTGAGAGTGATGTCACGCGCTTCTTCTACCATGTCATTGAAGCAGTGCTGGTTTTCAATCTGGTCTTGTGCTTCTTCAATTTGCTGCCCTTTTCGCCGCTTGATGGCTACAAAATTGCGACAGGCGTCCTCCCGCGCGAATACAGTGATCTGCTGATCAAATATGAGCGCGAAACCACACTCGCGTTGATTCTGCTGCTCGTCATCGGTGCAATGGGTCGCTTTAGCCCCTTGTGGGCCGTGTTGGGACCGCCGATCAAGTTCTTTTTCAAATTGTTCACGTCGATTCCCTATTAACGATGAGCGCGGTTTATCGTTTTCGGCAGGGCGTGCGTGCGCTCGTCTCCTGGACACAACCGGTGGATGATGCGCAGGCGGCGCAGTATCTCACGCCGCCCCTGTTGGCGCTTTACACCCAGATGCGCCGCTCCGAGCGCCAACACAGTTTGCGCGTTTTGCACGATCTCCTCGCGGCGGGCTACACGCAACCCGATCTTTTAACGGCGGCGCTGCTGCATGATGTCGGCAAAACCCGCACGCATTTTTTCTTGCCGGAAAAAGTGTTAGTCGTATTGGTCAAAGCATTTTTCCCGGCGCTGTATCAGCGTTGGGGGCGCGCAGCAGACGAAAATTCACGCGGCCTATTACACTGGCGGCGGCCCTTTGCCGTGAGCGTGCAGCATCCCGTCTGGGGCGCGGACATGGTAGCGGCGGCGGGCGGGTCGGCACGGGCGGTTGATCTGATCCGTCGCCATGCCGATCCTCTACCCGATTCTCCGCAAACCGAAACGGATCGATTATTGGTCGCGCTGCAACTGGTTGATGATCAGAATTAGCTTAGAGATCACATTTCGCTAAACCATTCACAGAGTTAGCACGTACAATAGGTAGAAACGCTCAGACAGATTGTGAACTGATAGACTGCGAACTAAAGGACAATTTCCACATGCACGTAAATGTTGCCATTATCGGCCTGAATCGCATTAGCGCCTCAATGGGCCTTGCGCTCAAACGGTATCAGGCGCGGCCCAAAGCCGAGCACACCTTCACCATTATGGGCAATGATGCTATCGGCCAGACGATGAAAGACGCGGAGAAAATCGGCGCGGTTGATAATTTCCACCGGTCCATCAGTAAAGCCGTTCAGGGCGCGAATCTGATCATTATCAATTCGCCACTGGGGAAACTCGAAGACCTGTACGCGACACTTGGCCCGGAACTCGCCGCCGGTGTGGTCGTGTTGGATATGACCCCGCACAAAATGCCCGTGATCGAATGGGCGAATCAGCATTTCCCGACCAACAGCGAAGGGGATAAAGTGGCGTATGTGGTGGGCATTACGCCGATTGTCAACGTCAATGGCTTGTATAACGCCAACTTTGACGCGGCAGCGGCCAGCGCCGATCTTTTCGATGATGCCGAATTTTTGATCACGCCTGATACCAAATGCCCCAGCGAAGCGATTACGCTGGCGGAAGACGTGATCAAGCTCATCGGGGGCCGGACGCGCTTTATGGACCCCGCCGAACATGACGGTCTGATCGCCGCGACTGAAGCGCTGCCCGCTCTGTTAGGCGTGAGTACCTTCTACAGCTTGCAACAATCGGAAGGCTGGCCGGAACTACGCCGCATGGTGAATCCCACGCTGGCGCTCATGATCCAGCATTTCCGCCACCAGAACAGCCAGGATATGTTCACGTTGCTCAACAACAACCGGGCGAATCTCGCGCGCCACCTCGACGCCTTGATCGGCACTTTGGACCAGGTGCGGGCAGCGCTGCATGATGATGCCGGGACCGAGCAAATCGAAGCGCTGCTTTCCGTCGCATACAGTGAGTGGGAAAAGTGGGACGTGAAGCGGTACAGTGGCAAATGGGAAGAAAGCAAAGCGCCCGAAATTAGGGGTGGGTTGATGGGCGGCTTTTTGGGCTTTGGCGGGCTGCGTCGTAACAAAGACGAGGACGAGGATTAAATAATGAACATACATGTCAATGGATATTCAGAAATTCTTGAACATTCGTTATACTTGCGCTCCAATTCGAATGGAAACGTAACCTTTAAAACCGTGAGGGGTTAGTACGTATGACCGGGTTAAATATCCCGGCAGATCGCAATTATGCGGAAGCCGATGACGTACAGCTTGCTGACTGGGCCAAAGATGATACCGAAGCCTTCGGCGAACTTTATACGCGGTACATCAAAAAAATCTACAACTATGTGTACTATCGCACCGGCAATCATCATGACGCGGAGGATTTAACGTCGCGCGTGTTTTACCGGGCGTTAGCGCATATCACCAACTACCAGGATCGGGGAGTGCCGTTTTCGGCATGGCTGTACCGGATTGCGCATAATCTCGTCGCCAACTGGCATCGGGATCGGGACCGGCGCAAAATTATCCCCCTGGACGATTACATCACCAGCGATGGCGGCTCCAATATCCCAGAGTCGGCGACTGAATCGCAGGAAGAAACCGAATTTTTGCTGAAATCGATCCAGGATTTGCCCGAAGATCGCCAGCAATTGCTTATACTGAAATTTGTCGAGCGGCTGTCCAATGCCGAGATCGGCGAAATTATGGATCGCACGGAAGGCGCGATCAAGTCGCTTTATCATCGCACATTATTATCGCTACGCGGCTATATGGATCAAACGAATGATGAGTCTGGCGCATCAAACAAAGGGGATGCTCAGGCTGAATCGGAAGAAGAATCACCGCCGCGCCGCCGACGCTTTGGACTTTGACCTGGTAGGGGGGAGTCTTGAGCACCACCTGTCGTTGTTATGATCACCGGAGTTGTCACACACTATGAAACTGCCGCCCTTATTCAATCGTCCGCTCAGAGATCAAATCCAAACGCTGTTGATAAACCATGCCGATGCCATTCTCATTGGTGCAGCAGATCGTGAACGCCTCCTCGAACCGTATGATAATGTGCTGCGTGAGCAAGCCGAAAGTTTGTTTATCGTGGCCGAACGGATTAATGATGCGCTGATCGAAGTCGTTCCATCTGAGCAATTTGTGACGCAGCTCCGGTACGATCTGCTCGCTACAGCCCAGGCGCAGCGCGAATCCTGGCTGGATCGCATTCGCAGTTTGCCGCCACGCACGCAGTTAGCCGCCGGGATCGGGGGCGCGACCCTCACCGCCGGGATGGTGCTCATTGCCACCCGCTCGATGCCCAATGCACTCGAATACTGGCGTAATCTGCGGGATGCGTAATCAGTTCGCTGCGGTATAATTGTCCCCGGTTCATGCCCACAAATGAATGAGGGGTTCTTCATCATGTCCGAACGCTATGCCAAGATCACAGGCTGGGGCAAGTATATTCCGGCGAATGTGCTGACGAATCACGATCTGGCGCAGATGGTCGATACCAGCGACGAATGGATTACCACCCGCACCGGCATCAAGGAACGCCGCATCCGCACCGAAAATGATACCACGTCGAGTATGTCGGTGGCCGCGTCATTGGATGCACTCGCCGTTGCCGGACTCACGCCTCAAGACCTTGATCTGATCATTGTGTGTACGTCTTCCCCAGACTATTTGCTGCCCTCAGTCGCCAGTCAGGTGCAGGATATGTTAGGTGCGACCTGCGGCGCGTTCTCCTTGGTGGCAGGCTGTTCCGGTTGGGTCTATGGGCTGGCAACCGCTTCCCAGTTCATCACAAGCGGCGCGTATAACCGGATTCTGGTCGTGGGCGTCGAGATTATCTCGTTTGCGATGGACTTCACGGATCGCACGACCTGCGTTTTGTTTGGTGATGCGGCTGCCGCGACAGTCGTCGAAGCCAGCGCGGAACCCGGCGGGCTGCTCTCCTTCGAACTCGGCTCGGATGGTTCCGGCGCGCAGTACCTCTATGTGCCGGATGGCGGATCAAAAGCGCCTATTTCGCCCGAAACACTGACCGAACGCCGCCAATACCTGCGCATGAACGGGCCGGAAGTCTTCAAATTTGCGGTGCGCACGCTAGCCAGTTCGATGAAACGCGCCATTTACCAGGCTGGCCTCACACCGGATGACATTGACCTGTTTATTCCGCATCAAGCCAACGCGCGCATCATCGAATCGGCGGCGCGGCAAATGCGCGTCCCGGTAGATAAATTTTTCATGAATATTGATCGCTACGGCAATACCTCTGCCGCGTCTGTACCGTTGGCGCTGGTCGAAGCGATTGAGGAAGGTCGCCTCAAAGATGGAGATACGGTGGCGATGTGTGCGTTTGGCGCGGGCCTGACCTGGGCCTCTGTCGTGATGAAGATGGGCACAGGGGAAATCAGCGCCGCGCACAGCCTGTTTTCGGCGGGACGCGCGCGGTATCTGGCCCGGCGCACCTCTGACGCGATGCTGGATGCGGCCCAATCCGCCATGCTGCCGTTGTATACGTTTTTGTACCAACGCCGCAAAAAGAAAAAGTGATGCGTCATAGCGCGCGTAATTATGAATTTTGTATATAGTGTAATATCTTCGCCCCTGCTCTGGTTGATACAGTAGGGGTTTTGCTTTAATATTGGATGCAGTTTATCTGAACACACATAGCGCTGCGAGTGATGAATCATATTTTTCTCTCCCCTCACATGGATGACGCTGTATTAAGCTGCGGCGGTTTGATCGCGCAACTCGTTCAGGCTGGCGATTCGGTCACGGTGTTCACCCTCATGGCGGGAGCCGTGCCGCCCGATGCCCCCATGACACCCTTCATCAATGAACATTTTGTGCGGTGGGCAATGGTTCCCGATCCCGTACTGGGACGCCACGCGGAAGATCGCCAATCTGTGACATCATTAGGCGGCACGCTGCAATTGGGTGACATCCCTGACGCGCTCTACCGGACCAATGGCTTAG
The DNA here is from genome assembly GCA_016929355.1 of Anaerolineae bacterium. Classification (GTDB taxonomy): domain Bacteria; phylum Chloroflexota; class Anaerolineae; order Aggregatilineales; family Aggregatilineaceae; genus JAFGJA01. Next base: position 7,408 of record JAFGJA010000638.1, read on the forward strand.
GCGTGCCATTCTATCCCGATCTGGATCGGTTATTTGGCGCGATCCATCCCCATGATCCGGCAGTGACCCGCGCCGCCGCGCTGATCGCAGCGCTTGATCCCGCAGCGACGATCTACGCGCCGCTTGGGGCGGGGCATCATGTCGATCATCAGGTGGTCCGTAAGGCGGTAGTTGATTGGTTAAAATTGCAGTCCCAAATAACAACACAACGAGCCGCGCAGGTAGCGGTTTTCTTCTACGAAGAGTATCCTTACAGTGCCGATGATACGACGCAGATCGTCCAGACGGCGCGTGATGCGTTCGGGCACGCCACGCACCCCGTACTGCACTACTTAAGCGAGGCTGCGCTGGACGCGAAAATTAACGCCATTGCCTGTTATCGCTCCCAGATCAGCACTTTCTGGGATGACATTCCGGCGATGGCGGCTGCCACCCGGCGTTACGCGATGCAGGTGGGCGAAGGAACGTATGCGGAACGGTTGTGGCAATATAGCAGGCAAAAATAGCAGACAGTATAGGGGTAATCATTATGAGTGATGCGCAGCAAAATCCACTGCAAACGGCGATGGGTTTATTAAGTGAGTTGCAGCAGCAGGCTGACGGCGATCTAAAAACGGGCCTGAAGGAATTAGCCGGGTTACTGGCTGATGCGGATCAGCGCGGGGAAGGCGAAGATGCAGCGTCGTTACGCCAGCAAATTGAAGACCTGATCACCCTCAACGCGCAATTCGTATCGGTGATGGTCCATGAAATCCGTGTGCCGATGACCAGCATCAAAGGCTATTCGGATATGCTCGGCAAAAGCATGTCCGGCGATCTACCGCTTGATGACTCGATGAAACTGCAATTTATCGAAACAATCCGCTCCAATGTGACGCGCATGGAACACCTGGTCGCGGACATCAGCGATATGAGCAAAATCCAGTCGGGGCGGATGCGTCTCGACCCGAAAACCATGGATATGTATAAAAATATCGCCATGCAGCTTGAAAAAGACATGGCCGCTTTTGCTGCCGAACACGAACACACGCTCACCTTTGATACGCCCGACGGTTTGCCGATGCTGCTCAACTTTGATAGTACCCGCCTCGTGCAAGCGCTTGAAAAATTGCTCCATAACGCGATCCAGTACACGCCCCATGGCGGTGAAATCATCGTCCGGGCTGAGAATGCCGACGGTTGGCTCAAAATATCGATCATAGACAACGGCATCGGCATGAGCGAGGAGGAACAAACGCACATTGGTGAATTGTTCTGGCGCGCGGATAGCGAATTGGTGCGCTCATTTAAGGGGCACGGTTTGGGCTTGCCGATTGCGATTGGCTTCACCAAACTGATCGGCGGCGAGTTTTTCTACGAGAGCGAACCAGAAAAGGGCAGCACCTTTGGTATCAAAGTGCCCGGCATGAGTTAGTTTTTGAATGGCCCGTGTCCAATGTTATATTCTGAACATGGGCCATTTCCCATAAATTTATGTTTTCCAGATGGAGGTTTTGTTCGTGAACCTACACGAATACCAATCAAAATATCGTTTTGCAGACTTCGGCATCCCCATCCCCAAAGGCAAAGTCGCACACTCTCCCCAACAAGCCTATGAAATCGCCAAAGAACTCGGCGGCCCCGTCGTGATCAAATCACAGGTGCTCACGGGCGGACGCGGTAAAGCCGGCGGCGTGAAACTCGCGCAAACGCCCGACGAAGCGCAAGAACGCGCGGACGCGATCCTGGGCATGGACATTAAAGGGCATAAAGTCCTCAAGGTGCTGGTCGATCCCGCGTCGGACATCCAGAATGAAATCTACCTGGGCGTGACCAATGACCGCGCCGCGCGCAAACCCTTGATCATGGCGAGCGCGGAAGGTGGTATGGACATCGAAGAAGTGAACCGCATCACGCCGGATAAGATCATCCGCGAACACATCGACCCATTTTTGGGCCTGCGTGATTACCAGATTCGCAATCTGGCTTACGGCATCGATCTCCCACGCGAATTGTGGCGGCAGTTCGGCAAAATTGCGAAGGCGCTCTACCAATGTTACGCCGACAGTGACGCGACTCTGGCCGAGATCAATCCCCTGATCATTGATGGTGAAGGAAATTTGCTGGCGGTGGATGGCAAA
>JAFGJA010000639.1 GCA_016929355.1 Anaerolineae bacterium
CCCCTAACCCCCTTGCCATCGCATGGAGAGGGGGCCGGGGGGTGAGGTAAATTCGTGCAACATTTCATGTGTAAAGGAGCAAGTTTTTTATGTTGAACCGTATCGTATGGACACTGATCAGTCTGGTAATTGTTATCAGCATGAGTGCGCCTGTTTATGCGCAAGACGCGGATCAATCCGATCCGTTGGGCGGCGCGACGGAATTCGCCCAGGCGAACGAACGAACCAATGTGGTGCTGATTCTCGATTGGACGCCGAATACGAACCATACCGGGTTTTACGTGGCGCAGGCGCTTGGGTTTTACGACGAAGCGAACTTGAATGTCTCGATCCAGGAACCGACTGATCTCCTGGTTGAGTCGTTGGTGGTGAGCGGCGCGGCGCAATTTGGCGTGGGCTACCAGGAATTTTTGACCTATGCCCGCGCGGACGGCCTGCCGGTGGTTTCAGTGGCGGCGATCATCCAGCATAACACGTCCGGGTTTGTGACTCTGCACGATCAAGACCCGATTAGCCGCCCGGCTGATCTGATGGGCTTGAACTATGGCGGCTTCGGCCAGCCGGACCTTGAAAACGCGATCATCGACACGCTGATTGCCTGTGATGGCGGCGATCCCGGTACGGTGAACTATATTGATATTGGGTGGGTGGATAGTTTCGAGTTGATGGACCGGAATCGGATCGATTTCGCGTGGATGTATTACGCCTGGACGGGTCTTGAGGGTGAACAGCGCGGGTTTGATCTGGATGCGATCATGCTGATGGATTGGCTCGATTGTATTCCCGATTACTACACACCGGTTTTGTTCACCAGCGAAGACCTGATCGCCGATCAGCCGGATGTGGTCGCGGCATTTGTGCAGGCCACTGCGCGCGGGTTTGCGTATGCGATCACCAATCCCGCCGCAGCCGCCGACATCCTGATCGCGGCTGTGCCCGAATTGGATGCCGAATTGGTGCAAACCAGCGCGGATTGGCTCGCGCCGCAGTATCAAGCCGATGCGCCGCGTTGGGGCGAGCAGTCGGCGGACGTGTGGCAGGGCTTCAGCGATTTCCTGGTCGAAAACGGGATTCTGGAAGCCGGGATCGAGGCGGAAAGCGCGTTTACGAATGAGTTTCTGCCGGGAAATGTTGACTGATGACTGCTGCTGAACAGCCGTGTTTAGTGGTGGCGCATATCACCAAAACGTTCCGCGAAGCCGGGCGCGAAGTCCGCGCGCTGGAAGATGTGAGTTTTACCGCGCACCCCGGCGAATTCATCACGATCATCGGGCCAAGTGGAAGCGGCAAAAGCACGCTCTTTAATCTGATCACCGGCCTCGCGGAACCGGATCATGGCGACATTCGGATCGACTGCGAGACAACCGGGCGGCGGTTGGGGCGGGTGGGCTATATGCCGCAGCGCGATCTGCTGCTGCCCTGGCGCACGGTGTTGGATAACGTGATCCTGGGGCCAGAGTTGGATGGGCGCTCCAAACGGGCGGCGCGGGAGAAGGCGCGGGAATTGATGCCGTTGTTCGGGCTGGCGGGCTTCGAGAATGTGTACCCCGATACGCTCTCCGGCGGGATGCGGCAGCGTGCGGCCCTGCTGCGCACCTTTTTAACGGATCGCGCGGTGCTGCTGCTCGATGAACCGTTCGGCGCGCTGGATGCGCTCACGCGGCGCGAGTTGCAACGGTGGCTGCTTGGGGTGTGGCAGCGTTTCAACAAGACGATCCTGTTCATCACGCATGATGTCGAGGAAGCGGTGTTTCTGGCGGATCGCGTGTTGGTGTTCAGCGCGCGGCCCGGACGCATTGTGAAGACGCTAGATGTTGATCTGCCGCGTCCGCGCGAGGGGTTATCGGTCACATCGGCGGATTTGCGGCGCTTGGAAGATGACCTGATTGCGGCGTTGGAGTCTGGGCACGGCGCGTAAGGAGCCGCACCAACCGAAATTTTCCCAATTTTGCCTGAACAAACACAGGGGTGCATTTCAAGTTTGTTCACAGATTTTTTGCAGGGGGCGGGCCAGCGTGTCAGCCCGTGTGCGGGAGCACTACATGAACTTTCGTGAAATGCACCCAAACACCGCCCCGGTTGGACCAAACCGGCGTTGTAGCGTATAGTTAGGGGAGAATGGTCTCGTTTGCTAGTATAAGGGGTCTATATGTCCATTTTGCCACTTGAATTACAGAAGTTGCCGCCGCAAGCGCTGGATGTTGTGCGTTATCTGGCTAAACAACCAGAGGGGGCATGGGTCGATGATATTCTGGATGAAACCGGCCTCACGGAGCGCGGTTTTGGCAAAGCGATTCGCCGTTTGGTGACGCGCTATTACGCGGAGATGGTTGATCAGGGCTATTACCGGCTGACTGCGTTGGGCCAACAGGCCGCCGACGATCTGCTCGCCTATGATGGCGAAGAAGCACCTGCCGCGCCCAGCGCCGAATCGGTTTCCCGCCTGACTCATGTGCGCCAAGTAGCGGTGGTGGGACCGAAAGAATTAGTCGCCGGAACCGAAGTGGTTTTGCGCGTCGGCTTTAACGCTCCGGCTGATGGGCAAAATCCGCTCAAGGAAGCCGGACGCTTGATCTTGCGCCTCAGCGCGCCGGGCTGCGATGTGGAGCCAGTGGAGCGCCCGCTTGAGGTGGCGATCAATGCCCCGGCAGGGCCAGCGCAATTCCGCGTGAAGGCGCGGCAGGCGGGGTCGGTGCGGGTGAAGGTCGAAGCGTTCCAACTGATTACGCTGGACGATCTTCAGCCGGTGGGTGGGTTGTTTTTTGATCTGAACGTGGCCGGATTTCCCACGCCTGCCAGCAGCGAAATGCAAGCCCTGGGCGCGCAGATTCGGCTGTATCCCGGCGGCGAGGACTAGGTTTCATTGACCATCACTGTCATCAAAAATGATCACACCGGGCGCGAAGTCTGGCGCTATACCGGGCATGTGATCGCGCATGGAGC
>JAFGJA010000640.1 GCA_016929355.1 Anaerolineae bacterium
GGGGGCACATTGCGCCCCAAGCGGATCGTGATCTGTTTCTATCTGACTTATCGTTGATGCTCACGGAGCAAGATGCCCACTTTGAACTGATCGGCACGGGGCTGGCGGTTTACGAGAATTTTGTGTTCGGCGCGCGGATCGGGACGGTGACGAACGCGCCCGCCAATGTCGCCTGCGGGGTGACTTATCGCTGGATCGATGACCGTAATTTTGATCTGGTCTACGTGGACACGGGCGGCGGATTTGGCATGACGCAAACGCGCGACGGCGATCTGATGCGCAATGTCTACGATCTGGATGCGATGGTCGATACCGAGCAGCAGGTTAATTATCTGCTGATCATCGCGCAGGATGATCGGGTGACGCTGTACATTAATGGCGCGCTGGTGACGCAGGAAACGGTGCTGCCTGGATCGGGCCGGGTCGGGATTGGGCTGTTGAATTATGAGGCGGTACGCACCGATTGTTTCTGGACGAATATCTGGGTGTGGCCGTTGGAGTAGAAGCATATAAACGCGGATAAACGCAGATTGGAAATTAGTTTGTGAAAAAACACATCTGGCTGATCATCACTGTCATCATCACCCTCATCGCCGCCGCTCCGCCGGATGGATTTGGGACATTGAATCGCCCGGCTCACGTATATGCTGCCGGGAATGCGTGCGCCGAACTCGATGCAGACCATCCGGCGAGCGCGGCGTGCAATTCCGAGATTGCAGCGCATCCCTTGCCGAAATTAGCGCATCCGGTGGCATACGTCAAGGACCGGGATGGAAAGGCGATTCCGCGCTCGATCCTGATCCCGGAGTCAGGGTTGGCGTATCCGGTGGGCTGGCAGCGCCGCGCGTGGTATTACAGCGCTGTGCCGGGTGATTTCAGCGCGGAAAATTACACGAACGCGCAGCGTATCCCGCGCCAGACGATGTTTTACATTTATCACAGCGTTGAGGTAGATGGCGAAGTCTGGCATTTGATCGGGCCGGGCCAGTGGATGCGCGATCAGTTTGTGTCTGTGCTGCAAATTCCCGCGCGGCCCGCCGGGGTGACGGGGCGGTGGGTGGCGCTCGATCTGAATCAGCAAACGCTGCTGGCGCTGGAAGATGATACACCCGTCTTCGCCAGCCTGATCTCAAGCGGCTATTACCTGGAAACGACGCTGGGCCTGTTCCAGATTTACGGGCGTACCGAATCGATGTTGATGCAGGGGCCGCCCGGCGCGAATCCACCGCTTTATTCGTTTAAGACCAAGTGGGTGATGTTTTTCAATGGACATCAGGGAATGCACGCCATGCCCTACCACAACGATTTTGGCATGAAACGCAGTCATGGCTGTGTGAATGTGCCGCCGGGGGATGAATTGTGGCTGTGGAATTGGTTGGCGGAAACCGAAGCCGAATGGGACCCTGGCGGCGCGACCTCGTTCATGGTGGACTATCCAGATCGCGCGCCCTGGGTGTATGTGTATGAGAGTCCGGCGCTGCCGGTGTGGGAATGACCTCACCCCCTGAACCCCTCTCCAGGCGTGGAGAGGGGGAAGTCGAGTAGGGAAACGGTATAGAAATTGAAAGTGTGAGCCATTCATGAACAATTCAAATCCCTTGAGCGGTGAAGTCTGGCAGCGTGGATCGCGGTTGGGCCTGATCTGGCTGGCCGTGTTTGTGATCGTGGGCGTGGTGTTATACGCGCTCATGGGCGTGTTGGGCTGGTCCGGCGCGCTGCGCGCAATCGGGGCGATGTTGGCCGCGCCGGTGGTGGGCGGTATCGGGATCGCGTTGTGGTGGCTGATCCGTCGCCCGGCGCTGGTCCGGGATGATGAGGGAGAGCAATAAATCACTGATGTTGGTTATTAGGTTTTATGGAGAAAATATGTAGATTTGGCATGATCTCACGTAGGGGCAAACCAATGTGTTCGCCCTGGGCTGACCAGCGTGTCGGCCCCTACATGGGGCCACTTTTAATTGTTTTCTCCATTAGTAAACTCTGATGTTTTGGAAAATCCTTGATATGGTTTTACTGACAACCTAGAACTTATAACTTATCACTAGCATTTTTGTATCATCGAAATTCTAGCCATCTATGAGGGGGAGACTCAAGATCATGAATCAGTTGAATTTGGAGGAGTATTACGCGCTATTAGCCGCGCGTTTTGATCAGGCCGCGCGCTTATACGACGCCACGTATGGCAACCCGTCCGAGGGCGGGCGCGGCAATGCGTTGATCGGCTGGCTGCACGATGAATTCTGCGCGATGGTGCGCGAAACGATTCCCGCCGGGGGCGCGCTGATCGATCTCGGCTGCGGTACGGGCGGTGATGCGCTGACGATGGCCCAGGCGGGCTATGGCGTGTTGGGGATCGATGTCAGTCCGGCGATGGTGCGGCAGGCGCAAACCAAAATGGCCGTGCATGGCATCCAGCGCGGCGTTAAATTTCAGGTGATGCCCGCCAGCCAGATCGCCACGCTGGACGAGCGCGGGCCGTTTCAGGGGGCGTATGCCAGTCTCGGCGCGCTGAATACGGAGCCGAATCTGGTAGCATTGTCTGCCGGATTACACGAGTTGTTGGAGCCGGGCGCGGCGTTCGTGGCGATGGTCATGAACCGGCGCTGCCTGTTCGAAATCTGGTACAATTTGCGCCGCTTCCAACCGTCGGCAACGCTGGATCGATCCGGTGAATGGGTCGAGTCGCGGGCGGGGGTAGGTGGTGTGCAAGCCCCGGTCACATTTTACACACCGGCTGTCTTTGCTGCGCCGTTTGCCGGTCATTTCACGGTGGAAGCGGTGCAGGCGCTCCCGGTGTGGCTGCCGCCGGTTCACATGCACGAACTCTATAACGCGAACCCGGAGAGTTTCGCCGGGGCGATGGCGCGGGATCGCCGGCTGCGCGCGGGGCGGGGGTGGCGTGCCTGGGGGGATCATTTCGTGATCGTGCTGCGGCATGGCGGCGTATAAACACGTATAAGCTGATCGACAAAACCTCACCCCCCGGCCCCCTCTCCATGCGTGGAGAGGGGGAGTTTGGTGTGTGATCAAGTTTCCTTTTCCGGCGGGGGGAGAGAATTTAAGGGCGAATGGGCACTTGCAAAAAATTACTGGGGATATGGATTCATAAGAACTATGCTCAATAACTTAGATAACTCCAACTCCTACCGCATGAACGGCGCATTTAAGGGCCGGGGGCGCAATTATTTATCGCTGCTGGCGTGTCCGGTGGATGGCGCAGCATTGATCGCACAGGATGGCGTGGTGCGCTGTTCCGCCGATGCCGGTCATGTGTACCCGTTTGTGGCTGGCGTGCTGCAACTGGTCTCGGAACCGCGCCGCGCTGAGATCGAGGTAATCTCGCAGGCGCACGACGATTACGGGGATGCACAGGGTTGGCATTCGCCGGATGAGGGCGAATTTAAGAGCTTGCCACAGACGGCGCTGCCCGGTTATCCCGATTCGTATTGGCCCGCGCAAGCCGAAAGCACGGCGCTGCTGTGGCGGTTTCTGGAAGCGGTGCGCAAGGCGAATGGCGGCTTGCCGGTTGGTCCGGTGGGTGAAGCGGCGGTGATCGGGGCCGGGATGGGGTGGCTCGCGTATGGGCTGGATGTGGCGGGCTATGCGACATTGGCGATTGATCCCCGCGCCGGATCGCGGCATGGCCTGGGTGTGTACCCGATTGCGCGCTATTTTCGCGTGCAGGCCGATTTGCAGCAACTGCCGCTGGCGCCGGGGGCGTTTGATTGGCTGGTGTTTCAGGAGGGACTCTGCGCCGTAGTCGAGGGGGATGCGCCAGAGGATGCGGCCCAACACGCCCGGTTTGAGGAGGCGTTACGCGCGCTGCGGCCCGGTGGCTGGTTGGCGGTGATGAACAGCCTCGATCCTTCCGAGGAAGATGCCGCGTATGTGCATACCCGTTTCGAAGCCGCCGGACTGGAGTTGATGGCAACACCGGAATTGGAAAGCGGCTGGCGCAGTCGTTTACTCGAACTGCGGGATCGCCTGCGCGGGCGTGAGTCGGGTGTACCGCCCGTTTTAGTTGCGCAAAAACCGGAGTAAGACCTGATGGCGCTTCATCATAAACCGTATACTGGCCTGCCCGATCTGCGCCGGATGCAATCGCTCGTCGCGGAATCAACCCAAAAAATCGGCGGGCTGGGCTATCTGCATGTAGGCGATATTCCGCACCGCATTTATAACGTGCTGCGCCGTTTTCCCGAACGCGAGCAGTATGTGCATTTGTGGGAAACGGACGCGGGGCAGTTGGTGGGCTGGTCGCTGATCTATCCCCAGTGGAATGCCTTTGATACGCAGATTCACGCGGATTACAAAGGCACGGATGCCGAACGCGCGATCCTATCCTGGACGGTGGACGAAATTACGCGCCTTGCCCGCAGTAAGTACGCACAAGCTGATCCGGCAGATAGCACCGATGACAGCGAAAATGATGTCACTCCGCCCACGATCAGTACGGATGTGCATGTCGGGGATACGCCCCGCATGGAACTGCTGACCGAACTTGGTTTTACGGATCGCAAGCCGTTCATCGACCTGACGACGCGCCCCCTGGATACGATCCCTGCTGCCGTGCTGCCCGATGGTTACACAATCCGCCATTCTGCCGGGATGCCGGATGCGGCGCGGTTGGTGGCGGTGCATAGCGGCGCGTTTGGCAGCCAATGGACGGTGGAACTGTATGAAATGGTGCTGCATTCGCCCGGTTTTGTGGCGGAAAATGAGTGGGTTGTCGTCGCGCCGTCCGGTGAATTTGCCGCGTTTACGATTATCTGGTTTGATACGCTGAACAAGATCGGGTTGTTTGAGCCGGTGGGTACGCACGAGAACTATCACCGTCAGGGGTTAGGTCGCGCGTTGATGGTTCACGCTATGGGTGTGATGAAAGAGAATGGTATGACTACGGCGATGGTCGGGCATCATGCCGCCGACGAGCGTTCAACCGCGTTTTATCACTCGTTGGGTTTCCGCGATGTGTATCACATCCGCGATTATGCGAAACCGCTTGAATTGGCGTAACGTGTAACCGCCAGTCTGCAACCTGATCCTTTGCCATGCGTATAGATGTGCGGATATGTCATTGTGACGATGTGCACTCAGGAGGGGACTCTATCATGGCAAACACTATTCTGGTGGCTTATGCCACGCAATCCGGCTCGACGGTTGAAGTTGCAGAGAGAATCAGCCAAACTTTGGGCGCGAATGGGGCAAGTGTCGAAGTCAAACCGATCAGCGCGGTTAGCAGCCTGGATCAGTATGACGCGGTGGTGTTGGGCGCACCAATGATTCTCGGTTGGCATCGCGGCGCTACGCAGTGGTTGGTGGATCATCAAACGGCACTGACGCAGAAACCCACCGCGATTTTCATGACGTGCCTTGAACTCACGCGCACGGACTCCGATCAAGTGGCGGGCGTAGCAATCTTTAAAGATGCACAGCTTGGTCACGCGCCGAAAAATGCCGCCAAGTTGAATTTTAAGGAGAAGCAAACGACGCCGGATCGCTATGTAGCACCAGTGCTCGAACAAGCCGCCCTGGTTAAACCGGTGAGTGTGGGCATTTTTGGTGGTAAACTGGATTACAGCACGCTTGGGCTGCTCTCGAAATTATTTGTGCGGTTGATCATTCGCGGCAAGGCGGGTGATTATCGCAATTGGGACGCGATCACCGCCTGGGCGGACGATGTACGGGAGCAGTTTGCGGCGTTGAGTTGATCACATCTGATCAAAAATCTGCATAATGTATAATGATGTGAAGGGGGCGAGATTAACTCGTCCCTTGTTGATCATGTAGCAGGGAAAGAAATGACTAAAAAACGGCGCAGAAAAATAAAACGGATTGCCTCACAAGCCAATGAACCGGTGATTACCGGGGTCGCGTGGTATAACGAAGAACAATATCCGCTTTTGCTTGAACACGCAACGGATGCAGATCAACTTAATGATACCTTCGATAAATGGAAAGTTAATGCGCAGAATGCGATGCAGCAGTTGATGGCAATGGGGCAGTTGGTGCGGCCTGTGCCGGTGGATATGCATGAGATGATCGCCTGGTGCAAAGCGGAAAATAGGCCATTTGATGGCGCCGCGCGGGCGGCGTATGTTTCGGCGCGATTGCGTGCGATGACCAACAGCGAAACAGGTTGATTCGTTTAATGTGTCAGCTGCATGTCAGCGAAAATCTGCAACATACAAGACGCCGTTTGCGTTATAGTATAGGTGTAGGTTTGGTTGATTATTCAGGAGGGACGCATGTTTCAACGTTTTGCAAATAGCTGGCAGTTGGTCAAAGCGAGTTGGGCGGTGCTGCGCGCCGACAAAGAACTGATCCTGTTCCCGGTTGTCTCCACGCTGGCGAGTATTGTGGTGTTTATCACCTTTGCCGTGCCGATGGCGCTGGCAGGCGCGTTTGATAACATCGCCAATAACGGCGATCCGGGGGTGGTTAGCTATGTGCTGGCTTTCTTGTTTTACCTCACGATGTCCTTTGTGGTCATTTTCTCCAACTCGGCCTTAGTCGGTGCGGTCATGATCCGGCTGCGCGGCGGCGATCCAACGGTGGGCGATGGCTTCCGCATGGCGATGGATCA
>JAFGJA010000641.1 GCA_016929355.1 Anaerolineae bacterium
AGTGGCGCTGGAACGCGGGTCGAAATTCGCTATCCGTGAAGGTGGCTTGACCGTCGGCGCCGGTGTCATCACCGAAATCCTCGCCTAACTGAGGCTGTTTGAAATAGACGATACGCGGGCTGGTGGGTTGACCACTGGCCCCTTTATCCCGCAAAATGGGGAATACACATGGCTAAGAGGAAAGATATTCGGTTGGTGATCCATTTCGCTTGCACCGAATGCAATGAGCGGAATTACACCAGCATGAAAAACCGGCGTAACGACCCGCAGCGCCTTGAGCTGACCAAGTACTGCTCGCGCTGCAAAAAGCACACGTTACACCGCGAGACCAAGTAAGTTCGGCGATGGACGGGGCACTTATGCCCCATAACACAGGGGTGTAGCTCAATTGGCAGAGCGACGGTCTCCAAAACCGTAGGCTGTGGGTTCGATTCCTACCACCCCTGCCTGAAATGGCTCGTTCGCTACGTTAGACACCGTCCTCCGCGACGGTGTCTTGGATATATGCGGTAAGTCGAAATTTTACCAGCCGAGGAGTTTTAGAGTGGCACGAACACGAACACGTCCTGTGGACAAAGAACAAAAAGCGCCCGTTGCGCGTAATAATAATCACGCCGACGAGGTCGAAAGTGCGGTAGTCCGCAAAGATCGCCCAACCCCCAAAGCGAGCGAGGTCAAGGCGCGTGGTGCGGGTTCGACAGGCTTGATCAACCGGATTCCCGTAGTGCGCAGTATCTGGGCTTACTTCCGTGGAGTAGCCTCCGAGATGAAAAAAGTAACCTGGCCGAGCCGCGAAGAAACGACCCATCTGACAACTGTCGTGCTGGCCGTCACCGTCGCTTTTGCGATTGGGCTGGGGTTGCTCTCCGGCTTTTTCGGTTGGTGGTTCCAGCAGGCATTTCACGCCGATTCAGAAGACACCTTTCTGATTATTGCGGCAGTTGTGGCCGTTGTGGTTGGTGGGTCCTACGTCGCGCTGCGCCACCGTATCTAAACGTTAGCACCAGGCTGTATCACCTACCCTACGTCCGGTCGGTAAGAGATAAATAAGGTATGACAATGTTTGACGAAGAACGTAATCATGAGGACGTAGACTTCGACCCGGAACCCGTCTACCTGGATGGGGATGACACCGAAAACGAACCGTTGCCCAGCCAACGCGGTGAAGACCTGGGTGAAATTGCCAGTGTACTCGGCAGTGGCATCACCGATGAAAAAGAAGAAGCCAAACGCCATTGGTATGTAGTGCATTGTTATTCGGGGCAAGAAAACAAGGTCCGTCACTCGATTGAGCAACGGATTGATACCATGGGAATGCAGGATCGCATTTTCGATGTAGTCGTGCCCACCGAAGAGGAAATCGAAGTCCGCGAAGGCAAACGCAAAACCATTGAGCGCCGGGTTTTTCCGGGCTACATCCTCGTCGAAATGATCATGGATGAGGATTCATGGTATGTCGTGCGCAATACGCCCGGTGTGACGGGCTTTGTCGGCATGGGCAACGAACCGACCCCCCTGTTGCCCAAAGAAGTTGATCAAATCATGCGCCGGATGGAAGCGGAAGCGCCAAAAATCAAGGTGGCGTTCCGGCCCGGCCAAAAAGTGCGCATCATCGATGGGCCATTCAACGAATTTATCGGCACGGTGGGCGATATTGACATGGAAAAGGCGAAGGTGCGGGTGTTGGTGTCCTTCTTTGGGCGCGAAACCCCGGTTGAACTCGACTTTTTGCAGGTCGAAAAAGCCTAGCCGTCACGCCTTTAGAGTCGTATCTGTTCGCCATCATCGTTCGAAACCTGCCCCCTCTCTGGGGGGCGTATTGTGTTAAGGTAGTAGCAAGGAACATATAAGTCATGGCAAAGAAACTCAAAGCAATTGTCACGCTCCAGATTCCAGCAGGGAAAGCAAACCCTGCGCCGCCGATTGGTCCCGCGCTGGCCCAGCACGGTATCAACCTGATGGGCTTCTGCAAAGAATATAACGCCCGTACCAGCAACCGTATCGGCGAGATTGTCCCCGCCGAAATCACGATCTTCACTGATGGCTCGTTCAAGTTCATCCTGAAAAGTCCGCCCACCGCATTCTTGATTCGCCGCGCTGCCGGGTTGGATAAAGGGTCATCCGTGCCGAACCGTGATAAGGTCGGCAAGCTGACACGCCAGCAGGTCCAGGAAATCGCCGAGATCAAAATGAAAGACCTCAACGCGATTGACATGGATGGGGCCATGCGCCAGATCGAAGGCACAGCGCGCAGCATGGGCGTAACCATCGAGAAATAGTGCGTGAACTAGCACGCACATCATAACCCACTTGTTGTTGTGGGAGGGCCGGCTGCCCATTACCACCACTAAGGAGATTAAATTATGCCAAAGCACGGAAAGAAATATAACGAAGCCGCCGCCAAGTTTGACCGCGATACCCTCTATTCGCCCGAAGAAGCGATCAAACTGGCGAAAGACATCGCTCCGGCCAAATTTGACGAAACCGTCGAAATTCACATGCGCCTGGGTATCGATCCCCGCCACAGCGATCAGCAGATTCGCTCAACCGTAATTTTGCCGCATGGTCTGGGCAAGACGGTGCGCGTGCTGGTTTTCGCCGAAGGTGAAGCCGCCCAGATCGCCGAAGACGCTGGCGCAGATTACGTTGCCGATGATGAAATGATCAACAAAATCAATGACGGTTGGACCGATTTTGATGTGGCGCTGGCCGTACCGGAAATGATGCGTAAGATTGGCCGTTTGGGTCGTGTTTTGGGCCGGCGTGGTTTGATGCCGAACCCCAAAGCTGGCACGCTGGTTCCGCCGGAAGACATTCCGCGCGCCATCGAAGAAGCCCGCGCAGGTCGTATCGAATTCCGTAACGACAAGACCGCCAACATCCATCTGCCTATCGGCAAAGTGAGCTTCTCCGAAGAACAACTGATTGGCAATATGGCCGCTGTGATGGAAGCCATTCGCCTCAACCGCCCCACCGCCGCCAAAGGTACGTTCATGAAGCGTGTTGTCGTCACCACGACGATGGGACCGGGCATCAAGGTTGAGCCGAACACCGCGTTGGCGATGACGTTGGCAGAAGCCTAATCCGCTTTGAGTTGATACACATTCTCACATGACATTCGCGCCGGAGAGCCACCCGCTTTCCGGCGTTTTTATTGGGGGGTGGAGCAAACCAGCATGAGCATAACAACCGTCCAGGGTGACATTTTTCTGACGCGCGCCCACACCATCGCCTTTGGCTTAAACGCTGCCGGACGCCTCGGTGTGACGCCCGCCTATACGGTTCTACAGGATCGCTACCCCGTCTTTGTGAGCGACTACCGCCGCCATGGGCGCGCCGAGTCGTTCACGCCGGGATCGCTGTGGCTATGGCGCGAAAGCACACCCTGGCTTGCCGGGTTGATCACCAATGAAACGCTGTCCGGTGCAACGCGCTTACGCCATGTCGAAGGGGCCATGTTGCAGCTTTACAAGGAGTGGGAACGCGCCGGAATCCGCAGCTTGGCGATCATGCGCATGGGCACAGATGACGAATGGCCGGGCGTGCGCGAAGTGATTTTGCATTACGCTGCGCAAATCGCGCTGCCGATCACACTGTATGAGGCGTATCTGCCCGGCGTGGCGGCGGAAGATACCGAAGGATAGTAGGGAACCCAAATCGGCCCCTATCCCCCCCAAACCCATAAGCATTAAGTTTAAGCCTTCATGTCGTATTTTCGTTTAACCTCACCCCTAAATCCCCTCTCCGCAAGCAGCGAGGGGACTTGAGAACC
>JAFGJA010000642.1 GCA_016929355.1 Anaerolineae bacterium
ATCTGCCGGGGGTGGGTGCGGTTTTGCCGATCTTGCATCTGCGTGGCGATCCCGGCGCGATCACCAAGCGGGATGTGCATGTTTTCGGCCTTGATCTGGCTCATGACGCTGCGGCGTTTCCCGAACTGGCGGACGTTGTAGCCGTGCTGCGTGCGGTTTCTACGCCGGACACAGACCGGCTGCCGGTGGTGATCAACCAGTCTTTCGCGGCGATTTTCGCCGGGCATGGCGCGTATCGCACCGGAGCCGATGCGCCGTTGACGGTGGGTGATACGAAAACAATCACGCTCAGTCTGGGAAACGTTGCGGTGGCGCTTGATTTGCAGGTCGTGGGTGTGATTGCGGACATGCCCGGCGTGAGCGCGAATGAACCCGTGTTGATCGCGCCCCTGGCTGTGATCGAATCCGTGATCAATCAGTCTGTCGCACCGGGACAGGCTTTTACCGCGAATGAAATCTGGCTCGATCTGCCGGAGCGGGAACCGTCGGACGCGCTCAAAACCGAGATTGCCGCGTTGGGGAGCGGCGTGGACGCGGTGACGTATGCCTGGACGCGCTATAGCGATCTGCAACGCGACCCACTGCCGAGCGCTGTCGCCGGGATGTTGTTCGCGGGTTTCTGGATCAGTCTGTTGCTCAGTCTGCTGGATTTCGCGTTTTATCTCGTCGTGACCGCGCGGCAGCGTTTATATACGTTTGCGGTGCTGCGGGCGCTCGGTTGGGATGCGGGACACATCTGGCGCTTGCTGTTCATCGAGCAGATCGCGTTGATCCTGCCCGCGCTGCTGATCGGATCGCTGATCGGGGCGGGATTGGCCTATTTGCTGCTGCCGTTTCTGGCGCTGACCGGGTACGAATCGTTACGTATGCCCTGGTTGAGTCTGCTGGGGATGCTGCTGGCGCTGGTGCTGTCCTTTACCGCGCTGATGGGCGTTGCGGCGATCTTCCTGCGGCGTATGAGCGTGCAGCAGGTCTTGCGGTTGGGCGAGGAGTAATTATTCACCACAGAGACACAGAGAACACAAAGAAAAGCAAAGGCAAAATTACACGCATGAATCAATCCGTCTTTATCGCCTGCGAAAATGTGGTCAAAATTTACCGGGTCGCCGATCTCGAAGTCGTCGCGCTGCAAGGGCTGGATTTGCGGGTCCGCGCGGGGGAAATGCTGGCGCTCGTCGGCCCATCGGGATCGGGCAAATCCACGCTGATGAACATTCTCGGGGGGCTGGATGTGCCAACAGCCGGGCGCGTGCGCGTGGGTGAGTACAATCTGCTCGATATGACGCGCCGCGATCAGGTGCGCTACCGGCGGCACATGGTCGGTTTTGTGTGGCAGCAAACCGCGCGCAATCTGCTGCCTTATCTGACCGCGCTGGAAAATGTCGAACTACCGATGGCGCTCGCCGGATTCCCTATTCGTGAACGATCCGAACGCGCCGCCCATCTGCTGGATCGCGTTGGTCTGGCGGATCGCATGAAACACCGCCCGGATCGCCTCTCCGGGGGCGAACAACAGCGCGTGGCTATCGCGGTGGGGATGGCGAATCGTCCGGCGCTGCTGCTGGCCGATGAACCTACCGGCGAAGTGGACAGCCATTCCGCCGAGCAAATTTTCCAGGCATTGCGCGCATTAAACGAGGAATTCGGCGTGACCGTGATCATTGTGACGCACGATATGGCCGTCTCGACGCGCGTGGATCGTGTGGTCGGGCTGCGCGATGGGCGCACGAGCACCGAAATTCTGCGGCGGCGCGATGGTGATCGGGCGATCAGTGAGGAGGAATACGCGATTCTGGATCGGGCGGGGCGGTTGCAACTGCCCGAAGCGTATATTGATACGTTAGCCATGGAGGATCGCGTCTTGCTGCGGCTGGATGAGGATCATGTGCAGGTCTGGCCGGAACACACCGCGCGGGAGGATGGGGATTATGATGAAACGAACTGATTACATTGCTTGTGACTTGGCCTCACCCCCTAATATCCCCGCGTGCGCGCTGCGCACACCTCCATCCGAGACATGTTTATCTCGCTGCCGCTCGATAAAATTATGGAGGGGGGGACTTAACCGCGCACCTGACTCCCCCTGTCCGGCTTGGCGGGAGAGGGGGCCGGGGGGTGAGGCCGTTTTTGCGCGACAAAACAAACCTAATTTTGACACCACCGAGGCAAGCGTATGAATCCTTCCACCACCCGCGAACCCGCTATCCATCTGCAAAACGTGTGCCGTGTGTATCACTTGGCGGGCGAAAACATCCACGCGGTCAATGACGTGACGCTGGACGTAGGGCCGGGCGTGATGACCGCGATTGTCGGGCGATCCGGTTCCGGCAAGACGACGCTGCTCAACCTGATCGCCGGGTTGGATGATCCCACCGGCGGCACGATCACGGTGTTGGGTCGGGGCTTGCATACAATGAACGAACGCGAACGACTCGATCTGCGATTGCACAAACTCGGCTTCATTTTCCAGAGTTTCGGCCTGATGCCCCTGCTCTCCGCGCGTGAGAATATCGGTGTGCCGCTCCGTATGCGCGGGCTGCCGTCCCATGAGCGCGAAGATCGCGTTGACGCCGCGCTGGAATGGGTCGGCCTCAGCGAACGCGCCCACCATCGTCCCTATGAACTCTCCGGCGGCGAACAACAGCGTGTTGCTATTGCGCGCGCCATCGCGGAAGGCGCTGATCTCGTGCTGGCGGATGAACCCACCGGCCAATTGGATACGCGCACCGGGCGGCGGATTCTCGATCTACTGCGGCGCTTGGTCACGGAGCGCGGGATTACACTGCTGATTGCCACGCATGATCCGCAGGTGATGGCCGAAGCGGATATTGTGCATGAAATGCGCGATGGCAAATTGATCGCAACGCGCGTCCGGGATCAGGTGAAGGGGGTGGACAGGTGATGATCGTGTGTCGATCTCGGTTGAAATCCCCCCATCCTAAATCCTTCCCCCACTGCGGTGCGGGGGGAAGGACTGCCAATCGTCGCTCGATTCCCCTCCCTCTGCGCAGCATGGGGGAGGGGTTAGGGGTGGGGGCAAAAATGGTCAGCGCAAAGTTCAACCGGCAAAGATACACAACCAAGATGATTCATCCGGCATCAGCCTCCGCCGAAAGTACGTTATAATAGATGCGCAATTGAGTAACCTGCCATAACAAAAACTGTTAGCCTATGAAACCCAAAAAACTGATCTATGCGCTTTTGCTCACCTATTGTCTGCTCGCAACGGCCTGTATCGCCTGTATTATTGTCTTCTGGGGCGGGTTTTTGGATGAGCAGAACAAAAACTGCCGGGCAGATGCGCTCGCTATTGAACTGCCCCTTTACCCGGCTTCGGTGCAGGTCTATGAGGAAGAAACCGCCGACGCTGACGGTGCTGAGGGGAAATTGACGCGCGGTTATACGTCCGAGGCTGCCTTTGCTGACGTGGTGAGTTTTTACGAAACGCACGAGGCCGGGATCACCTGTACGCGCTTCACCGATCCGAGTCGTGCGCTGTGCCTGCTGGACGATGATCTGTCGCTGGCGGCGTATCGCGTCGAAATCAAAGTAGGGGAGGAGCAAACGCTCTATCAAACCGTTGTTGAGTGGAAGTGTGCCGGGTTAGATTGATGGTATTTATACGTCGTGATTTTGCTCATCTCGGATGGGGAGGGGGTTTGGGGGTGGGGCCATGCTCCGCCTGACACTCCCCAAAATCGGCCTCTCGGTGGTGGTCGCGGCGGTGATCGCCTTCGTGATCAGCACCGTGCTGGATCGCGGTGATCGTGCAGAAGATAACCCGGTGATCGTCCACAGTGTCATGTCGAACAATACCGCCGATCAAGCGCCGTTGGGCTTGCAGGCCGCGCAATACGACGAGATTCCAGGGCCGGGGGCGTTGTTCATGATCCAGGGGCAGCAAGCGCGGCAGTTAGTATTCTGGCCGTTGTACGGCGATCATGATCCAGAGGTCATTGATTCGAAGATCAGCGCCAATACCCTGCGCCCCGATCCTACCGGGACGCGCGTCCTCTACAGCACGG
>JAFGJA010000643.1 GCA_016929355.1 Anaerolineae bacterium
CCGGGTTCACCTTGTGCGCCTTGCAGCCCTGGCTCGCCTTGCGGCCCTGGCTCACCTTGTGCGCCTTGCAGCCCTGGCTCGCCTTGCGGTCCCTGCGCGCCCACTGGACCTTGTGGCCCGGCTGGTCCCGCCGGACCTTGCGGCCCCATCGGGCCGGGCTGACCCTGAATATTCCACTGCACATACACTTCAGGATTCCGACATTCGCCAGACGAACCAACAACACGCACATTACCATTTTGCTGGTTCACACAAGCCATGATCACATTACCCTGCGCACGGATCACCGACAACGCCCCCGCCCCAAGCACAGCGCCCAGCGCCAGCAGCGCCAGCCCGGTCAGCAGCATAATCACTCTGCGAGACATTTAACGATTCTCCTTTAAGTTTTCAATCAACGGTGAGGAAAAGACAATTGCACGGCATACCACACTATTGTCTAAATCTATCCTAATTAAACCATAATCATTCTTTTCTTACCAGTTAGCCTTACGATAACTTCACGAAAAAATAACTTTTATAACTAAATTCTAACTTCTGAGCGCGTGATACAACCACGCACTCTAACCATTCAGGGAAATAAAATACTCAGGGGCACGCGATGTGCCCCTGAGCAGTGGAAAGCCATAATAAAGCTGAGAGTGGCTAACTGTTTGCGCTGTTGCCGCCTAAAATCAATTCCTCCACTGCGCCAAAAACGGGCCACGCCGCAGATTCGGTATTGCCGAGGATGGTCAGATCAACTTTGTGCGCCATGAAATTTGTCGAGACAAACGCAACGCCGGGATCGGACCCTGTGCTGTAGATGTGCGAAACGCCGTCCTCATCCTTGATCACCCAGACGCCATAGCCGTAATGCCGGTTATCGTCGGCATTGGCGGGATTCACCTCGATCTGGGGGCGGAGTAACTGCGCGGCCATTTCGAGACTCAACAACTGCGCTTCGAACAGCGCATCCCAAAACCGCGCCATATCCCGCGCCGTGACAAATGCGCCGCCATCGGGCATCCCCTTGATCGGAATCTCGTAGATGTTGGTGCGCCCATCATCCAGATAGCCAGTCGCACAGCGCGCTGGGAGATTGTTCAGCGCGAAATACCCGGAATCAGACATCCCCGCGCGCCGGAACACATGCTGCTCGACATATTCGGCATAAGGCATCCCGCTCGCGGCTTCGATAGCGAGGCCCAGCAGGATATAACCGCCATTGCTGTAGCTGAAGCGCTCACCAGGGGCAAACTTCATCGGTTCGTTTTGAAAGAGGGGCAGCAGGTCTTTCGGCTCGCTGACCTTATACACGGGCAGATCGCCAAAGATCGCGCCGAAATCGGCCTGCGCATCGAGTTCTTCCTCGTCGAAATAATCCGGCGCACCGGAACTATGCGTCAGCAGGTGACGGATCGTGATCGCGGGATCGAACTGGGGAAACTCATAAGCTGTGACCAGATCAGTGAAGCGCGTGTCCAGCGCTAATTTGCCTTGCTCGATCAGTTGGCAAACCGCGACACCCGTAAATGTCTTGGTCCCGGACGCAATGCCGAAACGGGTATTCACCACATTGGGGATCGCGTCGGCGCGGTTGGCATACCCGTAAGCATCCTCAAACACGACTTCGCCCTCCTCGCGGACCTGGATCACGCCGGAAAAAGGCTGCTTCACATGCTGCTCGTTGATCACATATTCAATTTGAGAGGGGTCTAGGGGCATAATTTTTATCTCCTGGAATCGCCGGAAATTGAAATCATCCGGCTAGAAAAATCAAGAACTTATAAGCCCGCTGATGCCGTTTAAGAAATTATCGTGGTAACGATGGCTCGCCGTGTTGACCTCACCCCCCAACCCCCTCTCCACGCATGACGAGGGGGAGTCAGCGAACGGTTAAGTTCCCTCTCCTTGAATGGGGAGGGGCTAACCGGCAAAGCGTTACTAGATTTAAAAATTAAACTGCATCAGCAGGCTTGATCGTGCCAGCCGGAGCGCTTCAGGCTCCGGCGATCATGGCGCACACCTAACACCTAATGCGGCTGCCGACGCCCGACAGCATCCAACCCAATCCGCCCCGTGCGCACCTTCGCCAGTGCGGACTCGTACAGGTCAATATATTTGGCAACCGGGCGATCCCAACTCCAATCCATGCGCATGACTCGATCTTGCATACGCTCGAATGCGCCGCGCCGGTAGCGGTACGTATCACACGCCCATTGCAGCGTGCCGCGCACCGCGCCGGGTTCTTCGAACAAGAATGTAAACCCGGTCCCGGTATGCGCGTCCAAGCCATCGTAATTGATCACCGTATCGGCTAAACCGCCGGTTTCGCGCACCACCGGCAGCGCCCCATAACGCATCGCCATCAACTGCGTCAGGCCGCAGGGTTCATAACGACTCGGAACCAGCAGCAGATCAGCCCCGGCGTAAATTTTCGCCGCAAGTTCAGGGCGGAAATCGATCACCATGCGCGCTTTCCAGCCAAAATCCCATTCCAGGCGGCGCATATCCTGCTCAATGTGCGGTTCACCTGTGCCCACCAACACGACCTGCGCATCGGATTCGGCCATCAACCGCCGCAATCCCGCGCTGGCGAGGTCCATGCCTTTCTGCTCAACCAGCCGACTGACCACCCCAATCAGGGGCGCGTCCGGGTTGGGTTGGATATTCATTTCGAGTTGCAGCGCGGCTTTATTCTTGGGTCGCATCTCGCGGAAATTGGTCACATCATACGGCTGTGGAATAAAGGGATCGGCGGCAGGATTGACGCGGTTCAGATCAAGCCCGTTGAGGATACCCGTAAAATCACCATCCCGCGCCCAAACCAACCCCTCCAAGCCTTCGCCAAAGCGTGGATAGTGGAGTTCGGTGGCGTGGCGCGGGCTGACCGTGTTGATCTTGTCCGCATACGCAATCCCGATCCCCAGCAGATTATCGGTTTTGCTCTGATACACCAGATCGGGCTGATGGCGGTTCGGTATGCCCGCCTCAAACAGATAATGCCCCGCTTCCCAACCCTGATAGCCCATGTTGTGAATCGTCAAAACGCTGGCGACCTGACTCCATTCTGGCGAAACGCGCGCTTCATGCAGCAAAAACGGCACTAACGCCGTATGCCAGTCATGCGCATGGATCACATCCGGGAACCAGGGTTCGCCGCCGGTCGTATCACCGCCCTTACCCTGCCCCAATTCCCAGGCGAGGCCAAGCGCCGCCTGCGAGAAAAACACAAAGCGCTCCCGATCCCAGTCTTGATCGGTGTAAATGTAATCGCCGCCGCTAAAAAACGGCCAGCTTTCCATGAAATACACCGGGACGCCTTCATGTTCGGTGGTGTGAATATGCACATCGGCGGTCCCGTTGCGGCGCGAAAACTGGTAAGTGAACAGATAGCGCAGCCGGTCCTGGAATTTCGCTCTGATCGGACCATACAACGGCATGATCACGCGCGCATCCACGCCATGTGTGCGCAAGACACGCGGCAGTTCGCTGACAACATCGCCCAGGCCGCCGGTCTTGGCGAAGGGATTCATCTCGGCTGATATAAATAGCACGCGCATGTGGTTTTCTCCCTGGTGTGGTGATCGAGCACGTTACCGCATTATAACGCCGATTTAACGTTGCACGAAAATGCCTGTCATTGAAATGGGTCAATTCTTACGTGTACCTGGGCATCACCCCACACTGCGGTAAAGTTATCCCTCAATTCATTATACAATTCGCTGCCGTAAGCCACTTGAACAGCGTGCGAATCGACACCAAAAATATGGGAATTGTAAAATCCGAATACGGCTACCTCGTCCGCACAATAATACGCACGGTACGGAATTCGGTCATGTAGTTTAACCGTTAGTGAACCCTGGCATCGACAACCATCGAGTTTTTCCTTAATATTGTCATAAAATGCCAACACTTTTTTGACTATTCGGACATAGTCTTCAACATTCCCCCCTTCATCCTTCGCGCGATAAACCCACATTGGCGATTGGGGATCAAGCAGTAGAATCCGAATGTTACAATGGGTGAGCCTGATCTTTTCGATCAACACATCACCATAATGTTCCGTGAAATACTGCGATGTAAGCGCCATGATGTCAATGTGTTCGGTAGCTTGGTGAAACGATTCGGCATAAATTGATTTGGCGCGCGACCTTCCGCGCGACCCCAGACTCCACACAGTTTGGGAGTCGGTTATGGCCTGCATGATATCCTCGCGTGAAGTCAAAATTTCCTGCACCATCTTGGAATTTTCCCGTTTCAATTCCTCAATGTCGCGTTTGGATTCGGTACTTCGCTGTTTTAAGGTGCCGAAAACCTCATCAAAATAGACGAAGCGATCCAGCACGACGGACACCGCAATTGAACTAACCACAAAAAGAATCAATTTGAGCAACCGTGACGTTGCATCTAGGCCAAGTTCTTCAAACAGATCAAATACGGCAACAATGATGCAAATCCCGCCTATTGCAATCAATAAAAGAAAATAAATCCCTGTAATGATCAGTCGTATATAGTCGCGCGTCGTTCGCTCCGTCGGCGAGGGGGTACTCATTTTTAATCTCCATTCAATCACACGTATAGTTGCTATAGGCAGTGTTTGATTAGTCCAGTTAACAACTATATAGTTTTGGATAAATTATTTCTAAATTATGTCATAATAGTTAAACCCAACTCAACCCCCAAAATGCAAGGTCTTTGTGGTCCCCAGGGGGCAGCAATGGACTTATCGCCAACCCCCCAACCCCAACTACCCCTCTCTTAACAGTTTAGATCGCAGAGAGGGGTGAAAATGAGCTATCGTATCGTGTCAACAGGGGGGATA
>JAFGJA010000109.1 GCA_016929355.1 Anaerolineae bacterium
CCTTTCATCATCCAGATATTGATCGCCATCCCGCCGCCCATATAGATCAGGATCAGGCCGCCATAGGTGTTGATGTCCACAAAGGGAATGTATTTTCCCAGTTGCAGCAGCATCAAGTAAAAGGCCACCATCGCCAGTAGATTGGGGAATACCTGAATGATAAAGATCGCCAGCAGCACCGTGCGCCGCCCATAAAAGCGGAACCGCGAAAACGAATACGCGCTCAAAGAGGTAATCGTCAACACCGCTACGGTGGTAATGCTGGACACCGTGATCGAATTGAGCATCCAATGCCAGAAGGGAACCGCCGGATCGTCAAACAGGCGCTCATAGTTAGCGATCAAATCTCCGGTGCTGTTGATATTCTCAGGGATAAGCGACTGCGTGCTAATCGAGCCAATAGGATTAAGCGACGCGGATATGATCCAGATCACCGGGAACAACGCGAAAATCAGCATAATCACGATGACCAGCGTGCGCAGCGCAAACATAAGCGGGTTTGATGGGCGCACGACACGGGCAGTATCACGGCTGCGTGAACCGCTCATCGCGCGGCTCAAAAGTTTGCCGATGCGCCCTTCGGAGCCGGGATACCGTTCGGATTTTGTGTTTTGTGGATTAGACATTTTCGCCAACCTCCTCCCAACGTCGCGTCAGTTGGAACTGGAATATGGTGAGCATCCCGACGATGAAGAAAATCAGCACAGCAATCGCTGACGCCAACCCAAAGTTTCCGCCACCGCCGCCACTACTAAACGCATAGTTGTAGGTGTATGTGATCAGGTTGTCGGTATGACCAACCGGCGGCGCGTAGGGTTCGGTCATTTGTGGACCACCCCCGTTCAACGCTTCGATCAGCAGGTAGTTGTTGAAATTGAAGACAAAGGAGGCGACTAACAACGGCCCGACTGAGACTAGCAACAAGGGGAGTGTCACTTTCCAGAATTTTGACCACACATTCGCCCCGTCCACCTCTGCCGCTTCATAGAGCGCCGCCGGGATCGATTGCAATGTGCCGCTTGTGATCAGCATGAAATAGGGGTAAGCGAACCACAGGTTGACCAGCAGAATCGCAAATTTCGCCCACCCAGGATCGGTGAAAAAGGGCGGGGCCCAGTTGAAAAGATCGCGCATGACTGCGGGGATAACGCCATCCGTGCCCCGCAGCATCCCGCGCCAGATCAGAATACCGATCATGCCGGGGATCGCCCAGGGGATCAGCAGCAGCGAACGAATATAACGCGCAAACGGATAGCCTTCGAGCAGCAGCGCCATCAGCAGCCCGACGGAAAACGCCGTCAAAACGGAAAAGAACGAGAACGCCACCGTCCACAGGAACACGGCCAACAAGGGACCATCTTTCAGCGAACTGGTGAACACTTCTTTGTAGTTTTCAAGGCCAATGAATTTCCAGAAGCCAAGCGGCGCTTCTTCGTTATTCGGCGCGACAAACTGCCCCTCGTCCGTTGCCTGGTAGTACATGCCGGTCATGTCATCGCGGAAAGCATTGCGATCTTCCTCCCAATACCAGCGCTGGCGATAGTTGCCTGCCTTATTCATCGCTACAATCCCAATGGGATTATCCTTGCCGCCAAATGTTAGACTGAAAAAGTAATCTTTTTCGGCCTCATCTTTGAGCAGTTCAAAGATTTTTATTTGCTCATAGCCTTTGTAGCTGGCCGGGATACCCTGATCATCGAAGGGTTCCGTACCGGTTTCATAGGGCGTAACCGCTTCGAGCGCTTGCCCTTCTTCGGTAAAAAAGGTTTCGCCGCTCACTTCATCGACCAGCCAGAGGGCATATTTGCCTTTGGTCTGACCTTCGATCTCAGGATTGCGGAACAATGTCCAAAAATAGTTTGATGCGCCTTCCGGCAGATAAAAATACTGGGTTTCAGTCTCTAAACGTTCAATAACTTCAACTTTAGTCTGACGATTGCCTTCGCTGTAGTTGGTCAGCGATACATAGCCCGTGTAGATCATCGGGTAAACGGCCAGCAAACCGATCAACATCATGGCGGGTGTCATCCAGCGCATCGGCCACAAACGCGGCACGAGATTCATGACATTGACAAAAACAGTAGTCAACACGATAGCAACGGACAAAAACCAGTTGCCATCGTCCCAGATATTGACAGCTAGAAACAAAGCAAGGGCATCAACCAGCCCCAGCCCCACCAGCCGTAATATCAACTGAACAATGGGGGAGAGGGCTGGCAGCCCAACCGGACTGCCAACCGCAGCTAAAGCGCGTCGCATGACTACTCGCCAACAATTACCGTCAGCATACCGCTCGCGCTGTCAAATTCGAAGATCATAGTTGCGCCATCTTCCGGCACGCTGAAGGCCAGATTCGGGCCATCCTGCGAGCCATCCGCACCCCAGTTGACCGACCAATTTTCATTGGCGGCGGCTTTCACTTCGTAATCGCCTGCCGGGATCGCGGTCGTCGTGAAGCTGAACACACCGTCACCATCCGGGTCTTGCAGCCAGGACAGCAGGCATTCCGGGGCCCAATCGTTGGGGCAGCCCATCGCCGCTTGGTAGGAACCAGGAGCCGTGACGATCAATGAAGTCACATTGTCAGTGATCCAGTGCGTGACGGGATCGTAGTAGAATTTCACCATCGTATCTTCGGCCAGCGACAGCACGATGTTATCCCCATCACGGACACCACCCGCGCCGTAGTTCTCGTCCCAGGTTCCATTGAGCGCGGCTTTATATTCGTAGTCGCCCGCCGGGAGTTCAAACGAAGCCACCCAGATGCCATAATCGGTCAGCACCATACGGGTCGCTTCACAAGCCGGGTCCCAATCGCCAGCGCACCCGGCAGCCGTCTGGATCGTACCGGGCAAACCGACGTATTCGCCGGTTTCAGAGGCAGTTTCACCCGAAACGCGGCCCGCAATCAGGTCACGGATCGCCACCGCCGCATCGGTGAATGCGGTCTGCGGGTCGAGTTCGCCCATGATGACCATTTCTTCTGCGCCGCCCCATGACGACCAGACTGAGGCCATTTCGGGGATCGAAGGCATCGCCACGCCATTTTCACCCGCCGCGACAAAGGCTTGCAAGTCTGCATCTTCCAGGCTTTCGAGCAAGGGAATGAACGCGGGGATACGCGGATCAACATCATACATGGCCTGCATCGGGCCAATATCGGCCATGAAGTCCAGCAAGAACGCTTCGGCCAACAGTTGTTTTTCGCTGTAGGCGCTGACCATGAAGCCCTGACCACCGATGAACGGATACCCTTCACCCGCCGGGCCTGCCGGAATGTTGCTGATCGCGTAGGGGATGCCGGACTGCTGGATACGCGGCAGCGCCCAGGGGCCGGTCATCAACATGGCAACATCACCCGCTTCAAACAAGGCATGTTCCACGTCGTAATCAATTTCCGGGACCAGATAACCCGCATCAACCAGTGATTTGAGGTACTCACCCGCCGCAATCGTGCCTTCGCTGTCGATACCAACATCGTTCGGATCATAGTTGCCCTGGGCATCACGGCCAAATACATAACCGCCAAACCCTGACATCAACGAGAACAGGTCGTACCCGTCGTTGGTGCGGATGATGAACCCATATTGTGACGCGCCGGAAGCGACTAGATCGGCAGTGATGGCATAGACATCATCCCAGGTCGCAGGGGCATCCGGCACAAGTTCGGGGTTGCGGACGAGTGCCAGGTTTTCGGTAGCGTAGGGCACACCGTAGAGTTCGCCGTTGTAGGTGAACAATTCTTTTGAAGCGTCGGTGAACAGATCAGCTTTGGGGCCAAGATTGATCGGCACAGCCGAACCATTCAAGACGATCTCACCAATCCAGTCATGCGCGGCGATGAAAATGTCTGGGCCTTCGCCTTCGGGACCAACCACCGAAATGTTACTGCGAATATCGCCCATACCCACTTCTTGCACTTCCACCGGAATACCATATTCTTCGGCGAAGGTGGTTGCGGGACCAAGCAGCGCCGGGGCGCGGGTTGCATCTGCCCAGATCAGCAGGCCATCTTCCTGAGCAATCGTCGGCGTGGTCGCGGGCAGCATAGCCGTGACCATCATTGCTACCAACAAAAATGCAATAATACTGCGTTTCATTGAATTTCCTCCAGATTAAATCGGTTTAGTTTTTAAAAGTAACGCGGTTGCATGATTTTATATGTGATCGCCAGTGCATCACCCCCCTTCAGTTTTTAGCTCATCGAGTTTAGGTTGGAGTATGGCACATAATTTTTCGAGTGATTGGATAAAGGCTTGTTGCTCGGCTAAATCAAGCGCGGCAAAGCGTTCTTCAAGCGCAACTTGATGTGCAGTGGCGGCGCGCTGAAACCGTGCCAACCCCTGGGGAGTCAGGCTGACATGCTGCGCGCGCCGGTCTTCAGGATCGATCACGCGCGCAACGAGTTGAGCCGCTTCCATCTGGTCAATGATGCGTGTCACTGTACTACGGGCGACAAGCATCCGATCCGCGATTGAAGCAAGACGCTGCGAATTTTCCAGGCAAAGCAAAGTTAGGACGCGATATTGCGGCGGGGTCAGATCAAATTCTTGCAGGATGTAGCGGTCTGTAAAATCCAACAAGACAAATACATCTTTGATCAGATGGTAGAGTTTGTAGGTGGGTATATCAAAACAATCAAGTTGTTGGGTCATAAAATATTATTGCACACAAAATAATTGCATCTGCAACTATTATAAATCGGTTTAATATCTTAGACAATTCATAAAAATAAGAGGTTGTTGCAAGATAGAATGAAGATGCGCCTTTGCGAATACACTCTCAATCGTTGGCGATCCGCTTGTGCCAATCATCCGCAAACAGGTTGAAGTGAATCTGCTGGCGGGGATGCGCCCTGACAAAGTCCTCGTCGAGTGTCACGCCTAAGCCTGGTCCCTGGGGCAGACTGAAATAACCATGTTCAACCGGCGGACATCCCGGCGCGGCGTCCATCACTTCGGGATTGGCGAAGTCGTTGAAAAACTCTTGAATCTTGAAATTAGGCGTACTGGCGGCAAAATGCAGCGCGGCGGCAGTGGATACCGGTCCGCCCACATTATGCGGCGCGACGAGGATGTAATACGCTTCGGCCCAGGCTGCGAGTTTTTTCGCGTTCGATAGGCCGCCAAAAGCCGTAATATCCGGTTGCAGGATGTCGGCGGCTTGCTGTTCCAGCAGTTCGCGGTACTCAAAGCGGGTATTCAGGCGCTCGCCCGTTGCAATCGGAATACCAAGCGGCGCGATAGCATCAGCGGCTTTTTTCAGCGCGGCGAGATTATCTGGCGGGACCGGTTCCTCTAACCAGCTCGGTTCATAGGGAGCCAGCGCGCGCGCCATCTCCACCGCCGTGACCGGATTAAACCGCCCGTGCATCTCGATCAAAATTTCGGTATCCGGTCCCACTGCATCCCGCACCGCTTCGACCAGACCGACCACCCGCCGTTTTTCCGTGCGATCCAATTCGTAAAAGCCCGCACCAAAGGGATCGAATTTTAGCGCCTGATAGCCCTTCGCCATCACTCGTTTGGCGGCGGCGTGAAATTCTTCCGGCGTGCGTTCGACACGATACCAGCCATTCGCGTAGGCTTTGATCCGGTCCCGCACCGCACCACCGAGCAAGCGATAAACCGGCTGATTAGTCGCTTTGCCGATGATGTCCCAGCACGCCATCTCGATCATAGCGATCCCGACCATGACGATTTCGCCTGCCCGCGCAAAATCATCACGGAACATACGCGACGTGATCTGCTCGATGTTAAACGGATCACTGCCCAGCACATAGCGGGGGATCGCTTCTCGCAAATAGCCCCATACCGCCTCGTCGCGGTTCACCACGCGCGATTCGCCGACACCAACCAATCCTTCATCGGTTTCGACCTTCACAAACGTAATATTACGCCATTCCGTACCGTAAACCAGGGGTGTCACGTTGCTAATTTTCATGAGCTAACTCGTTTCTTGAAGAAAATTGGCTTTCCAGATTTTCTGCTTCAGAGTCTAGCACACTTTCGCCCCGGCGAATTTTTCCCAAAAGTGACACAGGTCATGACCCCTTATGGCAAAATTCACTATAAAACCGCGTATAAGTTCGTGTAAACTGCATAAAAGGGGGCTGGCGAAATTGTGCGACCAGCCTCTTTATGTCTCAAACTAGTGTTATCTGTACAATAGACCGTTACTTATTAGCATTTAAGGAGATAAAGGACGACTGAATGGAAACCCTATGGGAAACCCGGTATGCGCTGCGTGCGCGTGGCGTGACCAGTTCAATCATTCGTGAGATTCTCAAGTTTACGCAACAACCCGAAGTTATCTCATTTGCTGGCGGGCTGCCAGCCGCCGAATATTTCCCGGTAGACCGCTTTCAGGAAGCCTGCAACCGGGTTTTATCCGAACAAGCGCATCACGCGCTGCAATACAGCCCCACTGAAGGCTATTTGCCCCTCCGTGAGATGATTGTTGAACGTCTGAACCGCTACAACATCACCACCGATGTCAGCAATGTGTTGATTACCTCCGGCTCTCAACAAGCGCTCTCGCTCATTGGTGGCCTGCTGATCAATCCTGGTGATCATGTGCTGGTTGAACAACCAACGTATCTCGGCGCGCTGCAAGCGTTCAACGCATATCAGGCGGGTTATGTTGGTGTTCCCACCGATAATGATGGGATCGTCACGGCACACATGCCCGACATGCTGCGGCATGGCCCCAAGTTTATGTACATCCTGCCGAACTTCCAGAATCCGGCGGGTGTCACGATCAGCGCGGATCGCCGCGAAGAACTCGTCCAGATCGCCCGGCAGCAAGGCGTGCCGATTGTCGAAGACGATCCGTATGGCGAACTGCGGTTTGAGGGGACATCACTCAAACCATTGATCGTCGCCGATGCGGAATACGCCGGGAACACGGCGGAGCGTTACGCGGGCAACGTGATCTATCTCAGCACATTTTCTAAGACGCTGGCTCCCGGTCTGCGGATCGCGTGGGTCGTCGCGGCCCCCGAAGTGATCGCGCGGCTGGTCCAATTCAAACAGGGTGCAGACCTGCATACCAGCAC
>JAFGJA010000110.1 GCA_016929355.1 Anaerolineae bacterium
CGATGTCGCTGGTGTTATTCGTGTTCATCATCACGATCACCACCGTTCAGATGCGCGTCCTACGCAGCGATTGGGAGTACTGAAATGATCGAGATAACTCATCCCCGCATAACCCTGCGCAAAGTTTTACCAAAATCTGTCAATATGGGCCTGGTTTACACGGTTTTGATCATGGGCTGTATCATCACCCTGGTCCCGTTCATCTGGACGGTGCTGGCCTCGTTCAAAACACACCAGGAGATCATCGACCCAACCAGCCAATCGCTCTTGCCGCATGAGTTCACCACCGAAAATTACGACACCATCCTCAATGATGAGGAATTACCGCTCGAACGTTTTTATTTCAACAGTACGTTTATTGCAGTCAGTAATGTTATTTTGCTCACCTTTTCCAGTTCGCTCTGGGGGTTCGTCTTTGCCAAATACCATTTTCGCTATAAGCGGTGGTTATTTGCCTACATCATGGCAACCATGATGATTCCGTCGCAAGCCACGCTGATTCCATCCTACCTGATTCTGTTGAAATTCGACCTGACCAATAAATTATTGGGGTTGGTAGCGCTGGCCTGGTTCGATGCCTTCGGTATTTTCCTGATGCGCCAATTTATCAAAAGCATCCCCGACGAACTGCTCGACGCGGCGCGGATCGATGGCGCGTCCGAATGGGGCATTTACCGGCGGATCGTGCTGCCGCAGCTTGGTCCGATCATGGCGACCTATGCCTTGCTGGTGTTTATGGGGAGCTGGAATGCGTATTTGTTCCCGCTAATTATTCTGCGTGATGTCGATGTGCGCACGCTGCCCGTGATTCTGACGTGGTATAACGATAGACACACCGCAGACTTGGGCTTACAAATGGCGGCCTCTGTGCTGATCGTAATGCCCATTTTGCTGGTGTACATTATGCTGCAAAAGTGGGTCGTGCGCGGCTTCACGCTGTCGGGATTCAAATAGTGATCTCAATGATCAAGCGAATCATCATGGGCCGGTTGGTGAGTAGGCTGATTTGGGCCAGACCATCACTGGCCCAGAATAAACCTGAACCTGAGCGCGATGAGTTCATCACTAATGATTACATCATCCAACGCCCGGATTACACATTTTTATCTTTGCCTGCCCCACCCTCCTCATCGTAAAATTCATCGATCATTTCGAAGACCTTCGAACGAAATTCTTCTGGATCGTCCACATTTTTCATAACGATCTCCGTACCGCTCGATCCTGCCGTTTCAATGCGAATATCGCCATGTCCCAACATGCGGCGGATAATGCCGTAGCTGATCGAAATATCCTGCACTTGATTAAGCGGAACCGCGCGTTCTTCCCGCGTAAACAAACCCGAATGACGCACAAGCGAGCGTTTCGTCAGCCCCAAATAGTTATTGCGCCACCACAATAACCAGATTCCCAGGCTGAAAATCGCCTTGAACCAAAACTGTGGGCGGCGTCTGCTCTGGCGTCGAATCACAATTAGATCGTCCATGTTTTGTTGGCTCCTATTGATAGAAAACGCTGTTTAGAGTCTAGTGCATTTTTCAACGCAAGGAAACTTGACATGCGCTGGCTTTTGGTATAGCATGGGCTATAGTGGTATATACCATGTTTAAGGGGCTAACCAGTGTCTTTGCAACATGATTCAGCCATTCCACTTTATATCCAAATCAAAACGCTGCTGCAAACACAGATCGAGGACGGGCTGTTCACGGTTGGATCGCGGCTGCCTTCCGAGCGCGAACTGGCGGAACGGTATGCCGTGAGCCGGATGACCGCACGCCAGGCGCTGCGATTGCTCGCGCAAGAAGGGCTGACGCATACGCGCGTGGGCAAAGGTACGTTTGTCAGCGCGCCCAAGATCGACCAGGAATTACGCGCGCTGACCAGTTTTAGCGAAGACATCCGTCAGCGCGGTTTAACGCCCAGCAGCCGCTTGCTAACCGCCGCCGTCCGTCTGGTTGATGAACTGATGGCGAAACGCTTGCGCATTGATCCGGGATCGGAAATCGTTGTGTTGAGCCGGGTCCGGTTAGCCGACGATCAACCGTTAGCGTTAGAAACTACCCATTTGCCGCACCATCTTTGTCCCCAATTGCTGAATCGCTACGATTTCAACCGGGAGTCGCTTTACCAGGTGCTGCGACGTGATTATGGTCTGGCGTTAGTCTGGGCCGATCAACTGATCGAAACGCGCTTGCCCAAACCGGATGAATGTGATGCGCTCAAATTGGATAAATCGATCCCGGTTATGAAGTTTACGCGCGTGACCTATAACGAACAGGATCACCCGGTTGAGTTTGTGCGCTCCGTCTATCGCGGCGATCAATACCAACTGCGCGTCATTCTGCATTATTCGGAGCATCAAGTGCGCTAGGAACCGGCGATGGCAGATGTCGTAATCCGTCCCATGATCCAGGCCGACCTGCCGCGCGTTGTCGACTGGCTGGTGCAGACACCGCTAGGGCAGCGCTATCTCTTCCAGGCCGATCACATTCGACACAGCCTGGAAACTGGTTTGCAGCAAACCGACACGCTGTTAGTAGCGGATACTGACCGGGCAGGGGGGCAGGCGTGCGGCCTGATCTGGTGCTTACCTAAAGGTGCATTCGGACGCAGCGCGTATGTGCGTTTGATCGCGGTGCGCGAGGATCACACCGGGCACGGTATCGGCGCGGCTCTCTTGCAGCAGGCCGAACAGGTGCTTGTTGCCTCGTCGCCCGATCTATTCTTGCTGGTGTCCGATTTCAACACAGCGGCCCAGCGTTTTTACCAGCGCATGGGCTACCAGCAGCTTGGCGCGATTCCGGGTTACGTGTTGGCTGATGTCACCGAACTGATTTATTGGAAGCGATTACAACCCTCAACTTAGGATATTTTAACCACGCCATAAGGAACCAACAAGGAGGTGTTGCGCATAATTCAGTTTGATCCACCCCTTTTGCATGTTGTGAATTTTTTAGAGAGGGAAAAACATGTCTAAAGCAATTCGTATTTTGATTATTGTAACCACCATCGTGATGGCGCTGGGTGTTATCGCTCCGGCGGCGGCGCAGGATGATAACGTCCTGATCTGGGCGCGCGAAGTGGACGCACAAGGGCTTGATCCGCACACGCAAACGGCGTTTTCGTCGCTGCGTCTGCTCGACCTGGTGTATGAACCGTTGGTTCGTACCGACGCTGATCTGAACGTGATCCCGGCGCTGGCCGAAAGTTGGGCCTTTTCCGATGATGGACTGCAACTTACCTTTAATTTGCGCCAGGGCGTAACCTTTCATGACGGTTCTGACTTCACTTCAGCCGATGTCGTGGCCTCATTGAATCGGGTGCTGGATGAAGCAACCGGCTCCGCCGCACGCAGCCAACTGCTCACCATCGAGTCGATTGAAGCTCCCGATGATTACACCGTTGTGCTTAATCTGACTCTGGCTGATGTGCCGCTTGTTGCCGCCTTGTCATCGGTTAATCTGGTGATCCTGTCTTCGGATGTGATCGAAAATGGCGATCCCACCGTCGATGTTATTGGGACCGGTCCGTTTGTGCTGGATAGCTGGGAACCGGAACAAAAGACGATCCTGTCGGCCAATGCTGATTATTGGGGCGACGGTCCGTATCTGGATGGTATCGAAATTCGCATCATCCCCGAAGAAGCCAGCATCATGGCGGCGCTGCGCGCGGGTGAAGTTGACTTTGCGCTGCTCAACGACCCCTTGATTGCAACGCTGTTAGTGGGTGAAGATGACATCGTGCTCCACCGCACCCCGGATATTTCCTACCATGTGCTGCAACTGCGCGCGGCGGTTGAACCCCTGGACAAGCTCGAAGTGCGGCAGGCGATCTCCTGCGCGATTGACCGTCAGGCAGTGGTCGATGTCGCGGCATTGGGCGAAGGTCAGGTTACGGGACCGCTCACCATGCCCGCCTATCAGGTTCCGCTCGATGAATTGTTCTGCTACGAGCAGAATTTGGACCTCGCCCGCGAACTGATGGCCGCCGCCGGGTTGGAAGAAGGCTTTACGCTGTCCGTGATCGTGGCGCAGGATGAACCGCCCACCGCGCTTTCCGAGGCGCAGGTGATCCAGGATCAACTGAAAGAGATCAACATCAATGTTGAGATCGAATCGCTCGAACTCGGCACTTACGTAGATCGCTGGTTGGCGGCGGACTTCACGGCGGCGATTGCCCTCAACGGTGGACGCCCCGATCCGTATCCCATGTACAACCGTTATTGGCAGTATGATGCACGTTTCGCTGAAGTTGCGGGTTACGTGGATGATACGCTGGATGAACTGATGAAGGCCGGACAGGTTGAAACCGATCCCGCAGCCCGGTATGAAATTTTCGCCCAATTCCAGCGCCATCTGGCCGAAACGTCGCCCTGGATTTGGCTCTATGCCGGCTACAACTACTCGGCGCATCGTTCATATGTGACCGACTTCACGCCGACTCCCACCGGGTATTTCTTCTATCTAAGCCAGACGAAGATGAATCGCTAGGAGTACCCCACTCTATAAGCAATCTCCGTTGCCCCCCTCTCCATATATTACGTATGGAGAGGGGGAAGTCGGGTTAGGCAAATTTCCGTATTTAAGGATGCAACTGTGCTGCGCTATTTGATACAACGATTCATCGCCGTAATCCCTATCTTAATCGGCGTTTCGCTGCTGGTGTTTTTTGCCATTCGGTTGGTTCCCGGCGATGCGATCACGACCATGCTGGGCACTGAAGCCGGTATGCTGACCGATACGCAGCGTGCGGCGCTCGAACGCTACTTTGGACTTGATAAACCGGCGGGCGTGCAGTATGTCAACTGGTTAGGGGATGTCGTCCAGGGCGATCTAGGCTACTCGGTGCGGCACGGCAAACCGGTATTAGACCTGATTCTAGACCGCTTTCCGGTCACAGTGGAACTCGCGATCATGTCGCTGGTCATCGCGTTGGTGATTGGCATCTCAATTGGCACGCTGTCCGCCGTGATGCACAACTCCCTGATCGATTTAGGGGGGCGTTTATTCGCTTTGATCGGTCTGGCCGCGCCCAATTTTTTGATCGGCACATTGCTGATCTACGTGTTATCCGTTTATTTCGGCATTCTGCCCAACGCGGGGAATTATGTCGAACTGAACGAAGACCCGGTTGAAAACTTCAACCAACTGATTTTCCCGGCGCTGACCCTGGGTTTTTCGTTCTCCGCGTCGGTGATGCGCACGACGCGCTCCGCCATGCTCGAAGTGTTGGGCGAAGATTATGTCCGCACCGCACACAGCAAAGGTTTGCGCCCGCGCACCGTGATTTTCCGCCATGCGCTGCGTAACGCTATGATCCCGGTGGTGACGTTAGCCGGAGTCGAGTTGGGCTATCTGCTGGGTGGATCGGTGATCGTGGAGAACATTTTCGCGCTGCCCGGTCTTGGCCGATTGACACTGAACGCGATTTCGCAGCGTGACTACGCCTTGATTCAAGGGGCGACCCTGTTTATTGCGATCAATTTCGTCATTATCAATTTATTGGTTGATATGATTTACGCCGTTTTAGACCCGCGAATTTCTTATGCCAGCAAAAAATGATTTGCCTACCGTGAAAACGAAACCTGATTTCTCTAAAGAACCCAGCGTCCTGCGCCGCTTATTGCGGAATCGGAGCGGCACGGTGGGGCTGGTGATCATTATTTTTTACGTGTGTTTGGCGCTGCTGGGGGCGCTCGGCCAAACGCCCTATTCCCCCATCGAACAGCACCGCATTGACCGCCTGCAAGCGCCCAGTTCGACTTATCGCCTGGGCACGGATCTGTTCGGGCGCGATATGCTCAGTCGCATCATGAAGGGCGCGACGAACTCGCTTTATGTGGCGTTTGCCTCCGTTGCCATCTCCGGTCTGCTCGGCACATTGATCGGGTCCGCTTCTGCGTATATCGGCGGGCAGTTCGATAACATCGTCATGCGCCTCATGGACATTTTCTTCGCGTTCCCGGCGATCTTATTGGCACTGCTGATCGTGGTGGTCTTGGGGCGCGGCCTCGATAAGACGATCATTGCGATTGCGGTGGTCTACACGCCGATTTTTGCGCGGGTGGCGCGCGGACCGGTGCTGTCGGTCAAGGAAATGGAATTTGTGACCTCGGCGCGCTGCGTTGGCATGAGCGATTTTCGTATCCTGTTCCGCCACGTCATGCCGAACACCCTCGCCCCGTTGATCGTGCAGATCAGTTTGGCGCTGTCCTGGTCGCTGCTGACCGAAGCCGGGTTGAGTTTTCTCGGTCTGGGCACGCAACCGCCGGAACCGTCCTGGGGTGTAATGCTCAGTGACAGCCAGGGTATTTCCGAGATTGCGCCCTGGTTGATGATCTATCCCGGTCTGGCGATCATGATGGGCGTGCTTGGCTTTAACCTGCTGGGCGACGGGCTGCGTGACGTGCTCGATCCGCGTTTGAAGCGGTTGCGATAATAACTATAGAACGGTGAAAATATATGCGTATTATAGGGTTAATTTCCGGCACGTCGGCTGATGCCATCGACGCCGCCATTTGTGACATTACCGGCGCACCCCCGAACATTGAGGCGCGGATCGTTCACGCGATCACCTATGCCTATCCCGAAGGGTTTCAGCAGCGCGTATTAGATGCCGGGCTGCCGGAGCAAAGCCGGGTCGATGAATTGTGCCAACTCAATGCCGATGTAGGCGAACACTTTGCGGCAGCGGCGCTGGCCGTCATCGAACAGGCGGGATTGACCGTGCAAGACATCGATCTGATCGGTTCGCACGGGCAGACGGTCTGGCACATGATCGAAGACACCACCGGGCGCGCGCTGTCCACGCTGCAATTGGGCGAAGGATCGATCCTTGCCGAGCGCACCGGGATCACGACAGTGCATAACTTCCGCCCGCGCGATATTGCCGCCGGGGGCCAGGGTGCGCCGCTCACCGCTTACGTCGATTGGGTGCTGCTGCGCCATGAGACGCAGTGGCGCGCGATACAGAATCTCGGCGGGATCGGCAATGTCACGTTTGTGCCACCCAAAACCGATACCACTTCTGATCCGCTCGCCTTTGACACCGGGCCAAGTAATGCCCTGCTGGATGTCACCGTCCACCAGTTGACCGATGGCGCATTGAGTTTTGATCGGGATGGTGCGCTGGCTGCACAGGGGCAGGTTGATGAGGCGTGGCTGCAAACGCTGCTGACACATCCCTACTATGAACGCCGCCCGCCCAAAAGCACTGGCCGCGAACTATTCGGCGCGCAGATGGGCGCGGAATTGATCACCGAGGGCCACGCGCGCGGGTTGGCGGACGCGGATATTGTGGCAACGTTGACCGCGCTCACGGCGGCGAGTATCGCCGATGCGTATGAACGTTTCGCGCCTGCGCCCATTGAGGAAGTGATTTTACACGGCGGCGGCACGCGCAACCCGGTGTTGGTCAAGATGCTGCACGAGCGTTTAGCGCCGCTCCCGGTGCGCACGCACGAGGACATCGGCCTGGACAGCGATAACAAGGAAGCGTTGGTTTTCGCGCTACTGGCTCACGAAACATGGCACGCCCGCCCCGGTGTGCATCCTGCGCTGACGGGCGCGCAGCATCCGGTAATCTTGGGTCACATCACGCCGGGGGATAATTACGTGTCGCTCATCCGGCAAACATGGTGTGCGGACACCCAATAAATCACTCCATAACCCGCAGCGTATCGGGCACGTCCATATCCATCATTTTACGGATGGTGAGCAGAGGCGTCAGCGTCACAACGACCACGCCGACCAGGATCGCCAGGATCGTTGTTTCCCACGACAGTGTGATCGGGAAACGAATTTCCGGCAGGATGGTCGGCATTCGCGTCTGCGTGAACCAGACCAGAATCAGCGCGCCGAGACCAAAGCCGATCACTGTGCCGCAGATACCCACGATCAAATTTTCGAGCATTGCCATGCGCGTCACGGTGCGCGGCGGCAAACCAAACGCGAACATGGTCGCAATCTCGCGGGATCGTTCGCTCATGTTGATATTGGTCGAGTTGAACGCGATCAAAAACGCCAGCGCCAGCACGCCGAACTTGACGCCGCCCAAAAACAGCGTGACCTCATTCAGCACGCTCTGATTTGCATCCAGCAGATCGTAGATCGTGATCACGGAAATGACCGTCGGAAAGTCGAACATGGCGCGCTTGGCTGCGGATGAAGTGATCTCAGCCGCCGGATCAATGTGCAGCAAATTAACCATGCCCGCGATCCCAAACAATTCCGCATCGGCCATGTCCATATACACAAAATTGCGCCAGGGATCGGGATGCAAACCGACCACTTCAACCTCGGATTGGACCGTTTCATACGAGAGCAACCCGGATCGGCGTGGGTGTTCGAGCGTGATCATATCGCCCACATTCACGCCAAGATCAATTGCGGCGTTTTCAGAGATGATAACGCCCGGCTGATCTGATTCCCCTGAGTATGATCCTTTAGTGAGTGAGGGTGTCCACAGCGCGTTATTCAGATCAAACGCCTCGATCAACACGCGGAACGAGATATCACCATCAACGGCAAACCCAGGGATGCGGATCGCGGGGGTCGCCATTGCCAGCGTGGGCGACGCCGTGATCGCGGTGATCTGCGGCGAATCCACCGCATAAAAACTGTTGAGGAAGACCAGTAACCGCTCTGGATGATCCTGCACCGCTTCAGCATTGGAGCGATCCATCACCAGCAGCGCCCCATCCAGAATCCCGGTGAGGCCGACCAGCGTTGTGATCGCGGCCCCGATGCCTAACACTGTCAAGATCGTCCGGCGCGGGGAACGCAGCAGATTGCGCACCGGCATCTGGGTAAAGCTCCGGCCAGGGATCGGGAAACGATTCACCCCTGGCGTTAACCCGCCGCCCTTGCTGACCAGATGCCCGGTACGGATCGCGTCAACGGGCTGGACCCGCACTGCCCGCCACACCGGATAGATCGTTGCGATCAAGGGTAATACGAGGCCGATCACCACCGCTTCCAGAAAAATATCTGGCTGGAACAGGTCGCCGGACACGGGCATGGGAATCAGCCTCTTGATCCACCCTTCCGCCCAGGTCCCAATCCCCAGGCCCAGAATCACGCCGAAGATCGCGCCGAGAATGGCGATCTGGCCGCCAACCAATAGTGGGCGAATCACCAGCACGCGCGGCGGCAAACCGAGCGCCATCCCGATCCCGATCTGGCGGCGCTGCGCTTCGACAATGCGACTGGCAAGATTGAACGCGCCAAACATCGCCCCGGCCATGAACAGCACAATGATGATGTCATAAATCTGCTGATTCATGTCAATCGATTGGAGCAGAATCCGGTAGATGGAGTCATCATCGCGTGTCTTGAACGTAATACCAACGGTGGGGAAATCGGTCTGGAACGCGGCTTCGATTTCGGCGCGCACGGTGTCAATATCCGCCGCATCGTGCAGCGTCAACACCAAATCGTTGACCTGTGCCGGGTGATCGGTGAGCGCTTGCGCTGAAGCGAGTGGCATAAACAGCACCGCAAAATTCGCCTGCGCCCACATACCACCCTCCTCGGTGGCGATCATGAAGTATTCCGGCGACATGCCCTGCCCCACGTAATCCACCGGGACGCCGCCGCTTAATTCAAGTTGACCCTGGGGCGGCAGGCTGTAATGCTCGGCAAAGTGGAAATCGAGGATCGTTACGAGTTCGCCAGCATCGGCGGGCGTTAGCGCGCGCCCGGTATTGATGTAGACGCCGTTAACCTGTGGCTCACCGTCGCTCACCTCCACGCCGATGATCCGTCCACGCACCAGAATATCGTCATCGCCATTGACAACGTTGACGAACGTCGATTCGATCAAACGGGGTTCCAGGCCGGTGATCCAGCCGGCGTGTGGGATGCTGAATATGGTATCAACTGCGGCATCGCGCTCAATGTAATTGCCCTGCGTTAACTGGACGCGCAGATCGTACATGTGGAGCAGGTCATAGCTCGCCGCCGCCGCCTGCTTCCGCCAGGGGGTGGTGCTGCCCAACCCCACATACACCGCCGTACTGAGCGCGATGATCAGCGCAATTGCTACCACTTGCAGCCATCGTTCCCGCAGATCGCGCCACGACCAGCGCAGCCAGAGTGCCAGTGTTGCCATAAATTCTCCGTAAATTTACCATGAGCATCACGTTAACCTTAATAGTTTACTGGGCAATAGAGATCATGCAAGGTATTGGTAAATGAAGGGTGCATTGGGCTTGGGGGCAGTGGTAGTTTTCAAGGAAACTCAGCGCGGAAAAACTCATCTATTGACGTGCAAACCCAGTGAGCGCTATAGTATCAATAGAATCCGTAACGAAACCTTAATCATGTGGGGTAAACCCTAGAAGAGCACCTGATTTATGAAACGCTGGCTGAAGAATACAAAGTCATGTCTTCTTCGCTTGTTTCTAGTCTACTGCGTTACATATACGCTCATTTCTGTGCTTTTTGATCACAGACAAACCAACGGTATAGGCATATCGGAAACGGCCTGTACACCAACATTCATTGACGCAGCATCCCCTGAAGAACTGAAACAATTTCTCCTCGATGAATTCGCACCCACTCTCGTGTTTTCATTTGGCGAACCCGCTAACATCAGAGAAGAAGTCATCGTCCCCTACCAACTGCTTCTCGACCCACAAAATACCGGACGTTATGTGTGGCGAGGCGCTATTACCTACCCCACCGATTATGGGGCGACTTCTTTTGGTGTTCGACTCACTGTGGGGATGGATAGTGATACCATCATGCTTTCAAAAACAGTCCTGCGCACCCTGGGGAGAGTTTTCGGCAAAGCACATGTTGATGCCCATATGGGCGATGTCGAAATGTTTGAACTTTATCTCAAACCTTCATCAGAGAAGGGGTATTGGGAAATTGATAGTCTGACAACGTTCCCCCATGGCAAGGCCAAAACCTATCGCGCAGCCCAGATACGCTGTTTTCGTGATTCGCCTATTTTTTATATAAGCCGGGGAAAACACGCCATTTATCCTTCACTCAAGGAATGCAATCATTCAAGTATCATACAAAAGCAGGGCATCCACCTCATAGCTGAATTTTGCAATGTCGGCGAACTGTACTATCCGTCCACATCGCCCGAATTCAATGTGGGAGACAGCAGCCACCCCAACAACATCTTTGAAACCTCACCGACCCTGCTCGAAAGTGAAATTTACCTCGGTGAAGATGTCTGGGGCAATTGCTTTTGGGGCGGGCACGGTGATGGTGAGGACAACGGTCCCTGCCGATCACGTTTCTACTGGTGGTAAAGTTCCCTCATTTTTGATGCTGCGCTATAATTCATGTACCTCACCCCTGAGGGCAAACTGGACATAGCACAGGAGCAACTTGTCGTGAAACTTGATCGTGAGATGGTCGAACACATTGCCGAACTCGCCAAACTGCAACTCACCGATAGCGAACTGGATCGCTACGCCGAGCAGTTATCGGATATTCTGGATTATGCGGAACGATTGCAGGTATTGAATACCGATGCTATTCCGCCAACGGCCTCAGTTTTACCGCTCAAGAATGTGCTGCGTGAGGACGTGGCGCAACCCTCACTGTCGCGTGAGGCGGTGCTGGCCAATACGGCCAAGGCGTCGGAAGGTCAGTTTCAGGTGGATGCTGTGCTGGATGATTCAGCCAGTTAACGATCAGGCAGGAGTTGGGGATTATGAGTGCAGAAAAATCATTGGGGCGGTTACTGGTCATTGAACAAGATGCGAGTCTCGCGCAGACCCTCCAGCAGCATTTTGAATCTGAAGGGTATCAGGTCGAGATC
Source organism: Anaerolineae bacterium (assembly GCA_016929355.1). Lineage (GTDB taxonomy): Bacteria > Chloroflexota > Anaerolineae > Aggregatilineales > Aggregatilineaceae > JAFGJA01. Next base: position 11,782 of record JAFGJA010000110.1, read on the forward strand.
GCGCTGAGTGGGCGCGAGGGGTTAGAAAAAGCACGCACCACGCATCCCCGGCTGATTTTGTTAGCCGCGCGGTTGGGTGATATTTCCGGGCTGGATACATTTCGTATTCTGCGCGACAAAGCCCGGACCAGTCACCTCCCCGTGATGATGATGGCAGGCATCGAACATGCCCGGCTGCAATATGAAGTGCTCGATCTGGGCGCGTATGATTTCATCGAAAAGCCGATTGATCTGGATATTCTCGCGCTCCGGGTGCGCAATGTGCTGCGCCGGGCTGAACGCGAGGGGAATACCGAAGCGCGCACCGGCTTGCCTACCGGGCGGGTGCTTGATGAGCGCGTCAATGGGTTGGCGGATCGCCTGGGCTGGTACAAGATCGAACTGACGATTGACCATTTTGCCGATTTCCGCGACCTTTACGGGTTTGTCACCGCGAATGAGGCGCTGCGGTTTGCCGGTACGTTGATCACGCAGATCGTGAACGAACACGGCAGCACGGATAATTTTGTCGGACACCGGAGCGGCACAGAAACATTCGTTGTGATCACCACGTTAGGACGCGGTGCAGCGCTCCGGCAAGCGCTTGAGGATCGGGTCACGAACGAACTACGCTCATTTTATAATTTCATGGAACGCGATCAAGGTTATGTGCTGGTTGAGGACGGAGCCGGAGCCTACAAACAACGCCCCCTCATGACCGCCCGCATCACCATCGAACAAGGCGAACCCGATCCAGATGCCGCCAACGATGAGGATGTGTGGGAAGATGCCGATCAGAATGATCAAAACGTTTCCTCTGATGATCCAGGCAGCAACGGCCCCGATTCGCCGTTTACGTGGTAGCGCGCATAGCCCCGATCAGGTTGCTGCCCGACTGTGTGATCGTGGATATTGGCGTTTACCCCATAAAATTGGGGCAAATAAACGCGCACGGTAGTATAGTATGGGTTTGAAAATCCGTGCCCTGGAAAGCTGAGAAAACCTATGGCCCGCCAAGCTCGATCTCGACCCCAATCTGACACACAAGCCCAGCCCCAATCCACCGATCCCCAATATGAATGGGCGATGACTTCCAACCAACGCCCTGTGCATATTACCTATGCCGTGCGCGGCGAAACCTATATCTGCCCAGTCTGTAACGGGCGCATGATCGCCAAACTGGGCGATGTGAAACAGCATCATTTTGCCCATGAAACGGTCCAAACGTGCTCACCCGCGCGCGTGACGCAGATCGTCGCCCAATATTGGCTGGTCGAGGAACTTCAACTCGTGCTGGCGGCGCGGCGCTCCTTGATCATGACGTGGCCGTGCCCATTGTGCCAGCAAGTGCATACCGCGAATCTGCTGCATGACGTGGAAACGCTCAAACCCAATCACGAACATGATGGCATCACCTCCGATGTTGCGCTGTTGGACCGTTCGGACAAGGTGCGCGCGGTGGTCCTCCTGGATGCACCATCCAGTGAAGCCCTGATCACGTATACGGCGCGGAAAATCGTCACGATTGTGGTCGATCTGACCAATACGCGCCAGCGCTTGCACGATCTCACCACCCTCTTAGCCGGAGCACGCATCTATGGCGGGCTGTGTACCACCCAGGACCTCGCCGCCGAAAATGGCATTATCACCGACCCGGAACTGCTGCGTAAGGTCTTGACCGAGGTGGTGGCCCAACCGCCACATAATTTGCATGGGCCATTAGTTCATTACAAGGGATTGACACACGTTTTTCTGCTGGATGATAAACGCTTGTGGCTGCCGCCGATTCTATGGCAGCGCGCTATCGGCGGATTACTCCACTCGATTAACCCCGCGCTGCAAGTGATCACGCAGGAATGGCCGCAGGCAGATGGAGCC
>JAFGJA010000644.1 GCA_016929355.1 Anaerolineae bacterium
TCGATGAATCCTACATTGGCGAAGATGGCGAACTGTATGTGGGCGATGTCCGCATTCTGGATGCGCGTCGTGCCGTGCGCGAAACTGCGCCGGATGTGGTCGATCAGGTGCGTATCCTGGCGATCAGCGCCCCGATCCCGAATGACACCATGAGCTTTGGCCCGGACTTCCCGGCGGAAATCCGCGCGGAAATCATGGCGGCTTTGTTTGGGCTGGCGGAAGATCAGGCAGCCTGGGAAACAACGGCGCTGTTCACGGCCTATAGCTGGAATGGCATCGCTGAAGTTGATGATGCGGCTTTTGATCCGGTCCGTCTCCAGTTCGAAATTTTGGGTCTGACCGAAGAAGATATTTTCGGCGGCTGATCCTGAGTTTCTCTATAGTCGAATGATCAAACGGGCAGAGCGAGGCGACTCCTCTGCCCGCTTGTGCAAGTAGTGGAGTTTGTGATGCTTAAAATTGAGCATGTCACCAAAGTATATGATAACGGCGTGCGGGCGCTGGAAGATGTCAGTTTTGAAGTGCCCGATGGGCAATTCCTGGTCATTATCGGCCTGAGCGGATCGGGCAAATCGACGCTGCTGCGCTGCATTAACCGTCTGATCGAACCGACTGAGGGGCGTATTCTCTGGAATGGTTTCGACGTGACCACCGCTACCGATGAGGAATTGCGTCAGGTGCGCCGCCGGATCGGGATGATTTTCCAGCATTTTAATCTCGTCAAACGTGCGCCCGTGCTGACCAATGTCCTGTCCGGGCGGTTGGGTTATACCAATCCCCTGTGGAGTTTTGTCAACCACTTTTCCCCCGCCGATAAGCAAAAAGCGCTCGAAAAATTAAAGCGCGTCGGAATCGGTGAGAAAGCCCATATCCGCGCCGACCAGTTGAGCGGCGGCCAGCAACAGCGCGTCGGTATTGCGCGGGCGCTCATGCAAGAACCCGAACTCATGTTAGCCGATGAGCCGGTTGCCAGCCTGGACCCCGCGACCTCCCATTCCGTCATGAAATATTTGGAACTGCTCAACAAGGAAGATGGCATCACCATTATGTGCAGTTTGCATTTTCTGAGTCTGGCGCGTACTTACGCGGATCGCATCATTGCGCTGAAAGATGGCCGGATGGAATTTGATGGGCATCCAGACGAAATTGACGAGCAACGGTTCAAAGACATTTACGGCGAAGATGCCGTGCGCGTCGAGATTTCTTAGGGGGAGACAAGACCTTGAACGATACTATACCATCGACTCGCACTGCTTTTCGTACAGTGCTCACAGTGTTGGCGATTGCCGTTGGCGTTGTTATTTACGCTTACGGGTGGAATACCACCGAAATTAGTCTTGATGAAGTGAAGGACGAAACCCGGCTTGAATCCGTCCAGCGTGCGATGAAGGAACTGCTCTCGCCGGATATTTTTACCCGTGACCGGGAAGATAAAACCTTTATCACCACCTTTCAGATCGGCTGTCCTGAGGGCGAACAGCCCGACAACCGTATCGATACGGATGGCAACGGGTATCTGATCGTTACCCCGTCCTGTGCTGATGTAGATGAGATCATTACCATTGAAGGCCACGATTTCCCCGGCGGCGCGATTGCGCGGATTCAACTGGTGCAGGAATCGGGGCAAAAAATACCGTTTAAGCTGGCGGCGAGTGAAGCCGTCGATGCTGAAGTCAGTGACGAATCGATCTTCGATGTGGACAGCGCGGGCAATTTTACGGTAAATCTGAAGGTCCCGAAAGGGCGCGGGCTGAGTGGCAAGACGCACGAGATTAATGTGCAAACATTAGTGCCTTCGGGTTGGCCGCGTTTTAGCGAAACCAGTAAAACCGTCATCGATAAAATGATCGAGACGATCTTCCTCGCATTGATGGCGACGACAATGGCTCTGCCCATTTCCGTCGCGCTGAGTTTCGTCGCGGCGCGTAACCTGATGCGCCAGATCAATCTGGCTATGGGTATTGTGCTGATTGGTTTTATTCTGCTGCCAGTGGGCGCGTATTTGGGGCTGTTCACCGTATCAATTTCCGGTACAGACATCGGACTGGTTCCGCTAGGGCGCTGGGGGATCGATCTCGGCAAAGATTTGTGGCCGGGTCTCCTGGTGATTCCGGCGGCGATTGCGCTTTTTGCGGGTATTTCGACGATGGTCAATCGGGTAGAGTTGACCGGCGTGGAAGCGCGGTTGCGCGGGATTCTGCTCAATCTGCTGCTGATCATTGTATTGGTGTTTGTGTTAGGTGCGCTGGGCGGAATTGGTCTTTACTTGGGCGAAGAACTCCAAGAAGGTTTTTTGGGCGATCTGGGCAATTTCATTGGTACACTGGGCGAACTGGTCGATATGACGATCAGTGTCGTTGCCGCGTTAGCATTGGGCGGCTGGTTATCATCCATCGGTGCGACGGCGGCGGCGCTCCTGCTGCGCCATGTCAAGAGTCCGGTTAGTAACGCGCTAGGCGCGGTATTAGGGGCGATGGCGGGCGGTATTTTGCTGGCGGCGACAGGTTATATCGGGATGCAAGCGGTCTTGATCGGTGTTCTTACGCCGGTGGTGGCGGCGGTGTTGGGCGGGCAAATTACGATTTCGCTTTTGGAACGGATCGGTATTTTGCCCACGCATGAGATCAAGGGCGAGCAAGAAGAAGCCGAACAATTTGCGCGGTTGGTGTTGTCTGCTGCCGGAGCGATTGCGGTGTTTGTTGTGACCGCGCTGGTGATTGATCTGGTGCGCGCCGTCGTGGATCAACGTCTTCCGGCGGACATTATGCGCGATATTGGCCCCTTTACGGTCAATGAATATATCGCCAAATCCGCTCTCATCGGGGCGATTCTTGGTGGGTTGGCCGGCGGACTCACTGGTACGGATAAAGATTTCCCGCTCGGTATGGCGGTCTACAACACGTCACGTACCATCCTGAACATGCTCCGCTCGATTGAGCCGTTGATCATGGGTATCGTGTTCGTAATCTGGGTTGGTGTAGGCCCGTTCGCGGGGGTGTTGGCGCTAACCCTGCACTCGATTGCGGCGCTCGGTAAGCTCTACTCAGAGCAGGTGGAAAATATCGACTCCGGCCCCATCGAAGCGATCCAATCGACGGGCGCGAACCGGCTGCAAATGATCATCTACGGCGTCGTGCCGCAGATCGTGCCCCCGTATATCGCATTCACCATGTACCGGTGGGACATCAACGTGCGTATGTCCACCATCATCGGGTTTGTAGGCGGTGGTGGTATCGGCTTTCTGCTGCAACAGCAGATTAACCTGCTGCGCTATAAGCAGGCGGGCGTGGCGGTGCTGGCGATCGCGATTGTGGTCTCTGTGCTGGACTACGCCAGCGCGTGGATTCGCGAGAAGATTGTGTAACCCCTCCCTAAATCCCTCCCCGTAAACGATACTGTTGGCGAAGTCGATTCGTGGCGAATTTGTAGGGGCGGACCAATGTGTCCGCCCGGAAAAACGGGAGCACACATCGGTGCTCCCCTACAAAAATCAGGTTCGCCAACAGCATCGTAAACGGAGAAGGACTTCATCGCTCGACCTGATTCCCCCTCTCTGCGTGCGGGGAGGGGTTCAAACAGGAGGTGAGGTAAAGTTTAATCTCGCATACTCA
>JAFGJA010000111.1 GCA_016929355.1 Anaerolineae bacterium
ATGAACCGCTGGTTCGCGTGCCCGCAGTTTACTATCCAGGTATTAATACGTCGATCATCACCAGAAAGGTGCGCGTTTTTATGAGTCTTTACGAATTTATCGCCAATCTCACCGACGCGATTCCTGAGATTCCCGCCGATAGCATCATCAGCCGCACGCTCTACGCGGGCGATGACATGAAAGCGGTCCTGTTTGCTTTTGCGGCAGGGCAGGAACTTTCGGAACATACCGCTTCGATGCCCGCTACGTTGATCTTTATGCAGGGTGAAGCGGATCTGATGCTGGGTGATGAGGCGCAGTCAGCCCAGGCGGGAACCTGGGTCCACATGCCGCCCAATCTGTCACACAGCATCAAGGCGAAAACGCCCGTGATTATGCTGTTGCTGCTGCTGCGCGCGGCGACGTGAGGGTAACAATGTGTGCTCCCGGTTGGGCGAAGCTCAACGCGTTTTTTTGTGCGACTGTGTCGCACCGGGCGGACACACTGGTCCGCCTCTACCGCTACTATTTTTTCTTTTGAAAGGGGGTTTGACCCAATAATGTCCGAAAATACGCAACAAACCGGCTGGCTGAGTGCGGGCCGGGTCTTGGTTATCGCGCTGGTCGCTGTGATCCTCGTTCTCGGTGTGATCCTGGTGGTCATGGCCGTGAGCGAATCGGACGCGGTAAGCGGGGGCACGGAGAAGGTCAACGCGCTTGCCAATAGTGATAACGAGTGTGTGGATTGCCATGAGCGCAATACGCCCGGCATTATTCAGCAGTATGGTCACAGCACAATGGCCGCCGCCGATGTGATGTGCGAAGACTGCCACGAGGTCGAAGAAGGCTATCCCGGTTCCGTCGAGCATGAGGGGACTTATGTGCTGAATTCACCCACATCCGCCATGTGCCAGGATTGCCACACGCAGGAAGTCCGCGAATTCGAGGCGAGCCGGCACGGTCTGCCCGCGTATGTGGCCTATAACGGTACGGCAGGCATGACCGAGGACCAGATGGCCGAATTCGGAGCGATCCCCGAAGGCAGCTACGCGCCGGATAAATCGCGGAATGATATTTACGCGATTGAAGGCGAAGCCGTGACGCGCTTTGCTTGCGAAGTGTGCCACAATGTCGGCAAGCCCGCGCCGGATGGCTCAACCGGCCAGTGCCAAAAATGCCACCTGCGCCACGATTTCAGCCTGGAACAGGCGCGCAAACCCGAAACCTGTAACCAGTGTCACATCGGGCCGGACCATCCCCAGTGGGAAATTTACCAGGAATCGCCACACGGGATCGCCTATATGACGATGGGGCACGATTGGAACTGGGAAGCTGAACCCGGTACGCTCACCGTGGAAGACATTCCCGCCGCGACCTGCGCTGTGTGTCACATGAGCGGTTTTGGTGAAACAGCAACCACGCATGATGTGGGTGAGCGTTTGACCTGGTATCTGTTCGCGCCGATCAGCGAGCGCCGTCCCGCCTGGGAAAGCAACAAGGTACGGATGCAGGGCGTGTGCCTGGAATGTCACAATGATAATTTCATTGATGCGTTCTATACCGATGGCGATCTTCTTGTCGAACATATCAATGCCTGGGTCGTCGAGAGTAATGAAGTCGTGCAGCCGCTTAAGGATAACGGCTTGCTAACGGCGGAACCGTTTGACGAACCGATTGATTTCATCTACTTCGATCTGTGGCATCACTGGGGCCGCACGGCGAAATTCGGCGCATGGATGCAGGGGCCGGATTATACGCAGTGGCACGGCGCGTATGAACTGCTGCGCAATATGGCCGAATTGAAGGAAATCACAAATGAGCGGCTCGAAGATGCGGGTTTGCTCGAAGAAGCGGAAGCCGATGCAGGCGAGGACAGCTAATCATGTACCATCTGGCGACGGTTGTTCCGCCGGTTAAGCGCCTGCGGATTCCCCTCTCGCGGGATCAGATCATGCTGCTGCTGGCGGCGATCAATGAGATTTTCCTGGGGATCGACATCTATCTGGCGCATGACATTAGCGGCACGATTGTCCCCAACGAGTGGATACCCATCATCTTTGGCCCGGTGGCGGGGGCGCTGCTGCTGGTCGCGGGTGTGATCGCGCTGCGGCAGCGTCCTCTGGCGACCCTGATCGCCACGACGGTGTTAATGGCGAGTATTGCGGTGGGGTTGCTTGGTGTATATTTCCATCTACGCCGCGCGGCCCTGCCCGATGCGCCATCCGGCGAACAAGTCACCTTGGCGCTGCTGGCCTGGGGACCGCCGTTTTTGGGACCGTTGATGTTCTGTCTCGTTGGGCTGTTCGGACTCAGCGCCGCCTGGGTCGAAGAACCGCCCGATTCGGGGCGTTTACGGATGCCGGGCGGCTGGCATGTGCCGCTGCCGCTCAGTAAAACGCGCGCCTACTTTCTGATGTTCAGCCTCGGCCATCTGATCACCGTGATCAGCGCCGTGTTGGACCATGTGCGCACCGGTTTTGATAATCGTTATCTCTGGATTCCGGTGGTCGTTGGCCTCTTTGCGACGTTTGTCTCCGCGATCCTCGGCCTGTTGGATCGTCCCCATCGTGGCGATCTGGCGGTCTATGTGCTGGCGATGGGGTTGATGATGCTCACCGGGCTGATCGGACTCGTGCTGCATGTGGATGACAATCTCACGTCGCGCGGGCAGTTTGTGTTAGAGCGATTTATCCGGGGTGCGCCATTTCTCGCGCCGCTTTTGTTTGCTAATATGGGGATGCTCGGTCTTGTGGCGCTGCTCGATCCGCGCTCCGAGACCTTAGAGGAATAACCCTAAATCCCTCCCCGTAAACAGAGAGGGACTTTACCACCCAACCTGATTCCCCTTCGCCATCGCATGGAGAGGGGGCCGGGGGGTGAGGCACACACTACATAGCGAAAGGATTACATTGATGACTACACCACAGCCTAATGAAGCGCACTGCCTCGTTTGCCAGCAAACCGGCGACGTTGTGCCCCTGATTCCACTGGCCTATCAGGGCGGGACGCTGCACATCTGCCCGCAGCACTTGCCGGTCCTGATCCACGATCCATCAAAACTCACGGGGATTCTGCCCGGCGCGGAGAATCTGCAAGAAGCCGATCACCACGATTAGGCGGGTTTGCTTCGCATAAATCGCCGGGCCGTGCAACGACCCGGCTACGCAACACAAGGACCATTAATGGCCCTGACTGGGCATAGGCATTAAGCTAAGGAATTTTTGCCTTGATTTCGCTTGTTTGACCCCACCCCCTGGCCCCTCCCCGCAGGCAGGGAGGGG
>JAFGJA010000645.1 GCA_016929355.1 Anaerolineae bacterium
AAACCGTCAGCATCTAACGGGAAAAAGGTGACGCTGAAACCCGCCGGGGAAGTCGTCGTCACGGCCATACCGCGCCCATCGGTGCTGAAACGGAGCGGCAAACGGTTGTAGTTATCCAGCGTGGGAGTTGCCAATTCGGGATCGCCGCCCGCAAACGGGACGCGCAGCCAATGGCCGATCTCGTTACCCGATTCGTCCTCGAAATAAAACACGTAGCGGCCATCCGGTGAGATAAACCCGAACAGCGTGCCCTCGTCCGAAAGAGTCACCTGGCGCGTGCTGTTATTGACCGTATCCCAGGCGTAAAGCTGGAAAATCCCCGATTCGTTGCTGGCGAGGATACCGCGCTGCGGATTGGCGGCGGCGTGCTGCGTCCAATCGACGGACGGCGCGCGAAAGCGTTGTATCCAGGCGGGGGTTTCAGTGGAACGTGAGGAAGTCATCAAATCGTGTCCTTTGCATGTATGACCAATAATGGGCTAACTATAGCGCCATTGGAAAGCAAAGGCGATCTGATGCGCACTAGCGATCCCACCGATCCGCCGTTGTCCACACCACATTGAGAACCAGCAGGTACGGGGCCACCACCACCAGCACCAGCAGGATAAGCGCATACACCACCACGCCGATCAGGTCCGCATCATTAAAGGCAAACGAGGCCAACGTCGTACACATACATTGACCAAAAACCGTCATCAGCACGGAGAACGGAGCCACCGCGATAGCCATTTCGGTGCGGCGGCTCAACAGCGCGCTCCGCACACCAACCGCCGCACCCAGCAGCGTCAAGCCCCAGACCGCCAGCAGCAAACCCAGCGCCAACAGCGTCGGCATGATGATCTCGGATGCGGAAGGCGCGGCATAATTCTGGCCCCCATAATAGCCTCTAAAGCGGTTTTGATATTGCAGCTCAAACACCATGCGCCAGTGAAACACTTTGATGACCAGCAAGGGCATGATCCCCACCAACCCGATCAACGCATAACGCAGCCCGTGCAGCGCCTCGAAGATCAGCGCCCACACCACATCCTCGTTGCACAAAGTCGTGATCTGCACCAGTTCGAAGCGTTCCGGCACAATCGCGCGGCGGGTGTTCAGCGCCGCCGAAAACGCTACCCCAAAGGGAGTCGCCACCACAAACACCCAACCAAACACGACCAGTATCCACTCCAGATCGGCTAAATTATCCGTAGTCGTGTGCATGATCTGCCACGTACTGAGCGCGAGTCCCGCCAGGCCGATCCCGAACGCCAACCACAACGCAGATCGCAGCGAGAGGCGGGTTTCACGCTGTAACGTCAGCCGGATCAACGGATTCGCGCGCGGTCCCCAGCGATCAAAGCGGGTCAGGCGATCAATGTACGTGAACAACTTCATTAGGTACATATCCTGTAACAACCAATAATCAAAAGTGGTGAGTCATGCGCAAAGATTTTACTAAAAACTTACTCTATCTTTGCAGTTTTCCCAATTACCCCCATCCCCAACCCTTCCCCCGCAGGCAGGGGAAGGGAGAAAAGCAGGTTTTTGAAGTCCCTCCCTGCTTGCGGGGAGGGATTTAGGGTGGGGTCAATAAATGACACAAAAAAGTGCGAAGATAGAGAACTTACAACTCAAGCAAAATTGCGCCCTCACTCACTGACCGATAACCGCCGCCGCCAGCGCAGCGCAATATAATACACACTATGGCGCAGCAGTTCATACGGCACAATCAAAATCATCCCCGCGAGCGCCACAATATAGGCCAGGGCGCAAAGCACCGCCGTATTGCCGAACATAAAACCCAGAAAAAAACTGAACACGCAGAGATTAATCACGATCACCAGGATAGCCAGGGGCGCAGCGCATAAGGCCACACTGGGATGCTCACATTCCAGCGCCAGACCAACACCCACCGCAATCCCCAATAAGTTAATGCCCCATAACGCAATCACCAGCAGCAGCGCAGTCAGCGTTGGCCCCACCACCGCCCAGTAATCCGGGGTGTAGTACACCGTCCCACGCTGCGCCGAATACAGACTCATACTCTCGATGATACGCCAGCGAAACACCGGCAGCACAACAACCGGCATGAACCCAATCAAGCCTAACAGCACATGCCGCAGCCGGTAAATCATGGTCATGATCAGCCCCAGAATGATCGTTTCATTCGAGAGCGGCATGAGAATCATCAACTCAAAGCGCCGCTCGGTGATCAAACGCCGGATGGTGATCACGGTCAGGATCGCGATCATGACCGGCAGCAGCATATAACTGCCCCACCCGGCGAGCAGCAGCAATGTTTCCAGGGGCGCGAGTTCAGCCCGTGTGGATAACAAAATATGGCGCGTGAGTAAGATCGTGTTCAGCAGCCCCAGGCCAAACACCAGCCACAACACCACCCGCAGCGCACTTAACGTTTCGCGCCGCAGGATGGGCTGAAGCAAGGGATTCGTCTCGAATCCCCAGCGATCAAAGCCGATTAATGCATCAACGCGCGTAACAAGCGCCTGGAACACGGTTACACCTAAATTGAAAAAGTTTTTGTAGGGGAGCACCAATGTGTGCTCCCAGTCTGCGCCAAACACAGTGAACAGTCCCCAACGGGCGGACACGTTGGTCCGACCCTACGCCGGATCAACAGCCCCCATCGCCCGCGCCGCCGCTTCGAAATCCGCCGCCGCCTGCGCCGTGAGCGGATCACCAAACAGCGCTTCAACAATGGCCGGGGCCAGCGTGAAGACGTTCACGCCATGCTGCGCAAGCGCGACCACATCTTCGACCCGGCGCAGACTCGCCACCAACAGCTTGAGCGGAATCCCCAAATTTTGCGTCATGCGGTACATAGTCAGGATTTCGGCCTGACCATCGCGCCCGGCTTCGTTCATACGGCCCAGATAGGGCGCGGCATAATCTGCCCCCAACGCCAGCGCCGTGAGCGTCTGATAGGCCGCATAGACGCCGGTCAAGGTGACGCTGATCCCGTCCGCGATCAAACGCTGCGCGCACAAACTCCCCTCGCGCGTGATCGGCACTTTGACCGACACCCGATCATCCACCGCCGCCAACTGCCGCCCAATCGCGGTCATCGTGGCAGCATCCGTACCCCACACCTGCAAGTGAATACGCTGCGCACCAAGCGCAAACGCGGTATTCGCCAGCCGCGTTAACGTGGTCAGATCACAGGGCACATTCGCGCGCTGCAATAACAAGGGATTGGTCGTCACGCCATAAAAGAGTCCGGCGGGCAGCCATTCCTGCCAGACCGAGACATCTGCCGAATCCACATACAATTCCATCCGATCAAACGTTCTCATACATCATCCTCGTTACATTGGCTTAAATTAGAGTCCCGCCAGCAGATCGTACACCGGCACTAATGCCTGATACGCCGCTTCAAAGACCGGGTACAGTGTATCATAAACCGCCACCGCCGCCGGATTCGGTTCGATTTCCAGATCAACGCGATTCATTTGCTCGATCAGGTCGAAATCGGGATACAAGCCGACGCCGACACCACCCGCCAGCGCCGCGCCCATTGAGGTCGCTTCTTCGAGAATCGCCAGGCGCCGCACCGGAATCCCGTAGATGTCCGCCATGATCTGATTCCACAGCCGCCCGCGCGCGCCGCCGCCGATCAGCCGCATCGCGTCGATCTGCGCGCCTTGCGCCGTGAATGCATCCCGGATCACGCGCAGGTTAAATGTGATCCCTTCCAACACCGCCCGCAGCATATCCGCGCGCGTATGCCGGATCGTCAGGCCGATGAACGCCCCGCGCGCCTTCGGATTCCAGCGCGGACTGCGTTCGCCCATCAGGTACGGCAGATAGAGCAAGCCATTCGCCCCCGGCGGTGATTGGTCCGCTTGCAGATTCATCAACTCGTAGGGGCTGATCTGCAAATCGGCTGCCGCGCGCATCTCAAGCGGAGCCAATTGATCGCGCGCCCATTGGTACGACGCGCCCGCCGCCTGCATCGTGCCCGCCGGCATAACCACGCCCGGCACGAGATGCCCAAACGTAAACGTGCGCTGATCGGGATCGTAAATCGGGGACTCGCTCGCCATCGCAATCCACGACGACGATCCTACATAGTTATACGCGCTATCGGCCCGGACTACCCCCGCACCCACTGCCGCACATGCCCCATCCCCGCCGCCGATCACAACCGGCGTCCCCGCCGCTACGCCGATCTCTGCCGCCACCGCCGCGCGCACTTCGCCCACCACATCAGTCGCGTAATGCACATCAGGCAGTTTTGCGAGATCGATCCCCGCCGCAGTGAGGATCGGCCCCGACCATGCGCCGCGCTCCAGATCATAGAGGTTCATGCCGGAGGCGTCGGAAATGTCAGTGGCAAATTCCCCGGTCAGGCGCGCGACAATAAAATCCTTCGCGTGGACAAATTTATGGGTCGCGTCAAAAATCTCCGGTTGGTGATCGCGCAACCAGAGCATTTTCGCCAGCGAATACGACGCGCTCAAGCGATGCCCGGTGATGCGATACACATCATCCGGCGCGATCTGTTCCGCGATCCAATCGGCTTGTGGCGTGGCGCGTTGGTCCGCCCAGATGATCGCATTCCGCAGGGGATTCGCGTTCGCATCAAGCGGCACACAGCCCATCATCTGCCCGCTAAACACAATACACGCGATCTCATCCGCGCCCACTTTCGACTCGCGCAATAACTGCTGCGTGGACCCGCACACCGCCGCCCACCAATCATCGGGATTCTGTTCGGCCCAGTTGGGATAAGCGTATTCCGTGTTATACCCATAAAATGCGCTGCCGGTTAATGTCCCCCCGGCATCATAGAGCGTGGCCTTGTTGCCCGTCGTGCCGAGATCGTGCGCCAATATAAAATGTTTTATACTCATAAAATTTATCTCACTTGAATTTAGTCTTGAACGCCGCCCCCTAGTATAATACGGATCGGACAATCCCGATCAGGAGGAAATTTTGATGAAACGATGGATGGTGATCCTGACCCTTGTAGTCAGTTTACTAGTGGTGTTGGCCGCACTCCCCGCCGCCGCCCAGGACGATGAACACGGCGAAGAAGCTGATCACAGCGAGGATGTACTGCGCGGTGCGGCAGTGTACGCCACCTATTGCCAGGCATGTCACGGGCCAACCGGCGAGGCGCTTGGTACCGGCGCAGCGTTTGCGGCGATCACATACGATCACGACACGGCACATGAGGCGATCTTAGCGGGTGGCGCGCTCATGCC
>JAFGJA010000646.1 GCA_016929355.1 Anaerolineae bacterium
GAGATCATTAAATCTTGCTTGGGGTTCTCCCATTGTAGTTACGAGCTTCTCGACTTGTGTTTTGATTTCGAAAAGCGAGTCTATATGAACAAATACATTACCTATCGCCTGCAAACCCAGAACGGCAAGAATTAATTTGAGGAGGTTCTCCTGTGTCATGTCAACGAAATCAGCGAGGAATAACACAATACCTGTCACAATCATCATCACAGGAAGAATGATTGAGACATTTTCACGAGTTAACCAGCGTTTGATCCAGGAGTTTGGTTTTTCCACCGCCATAATCTTGCCCTTTTGCATCTGATCCAGTGCGATTAGTATAGTCCATCTCACATGAGAGAAAAATCAGCAAAAATCTATCGTGCCTGCTCTACACCCCCACCCGCTCGATCCCGCCCGCCAGCCGCGCGAACAGCAAATCCACTTCCATCCCCGGAAAATCCCGCAGCACCGCCGCCCGCGCTGCGCGTAAATCGGCTTCGTGTTTCTCGCGTGTTCCGGCGGCCCCATACGCGCCGCAATCCTCGTGATTGATCAGGATCACGCGCCGGATGTTGTGTAGCTGCTTCGCCAGCGTGATCTGCGGCATGACCACATCCCAATTTTTGACGCCGCCCGCGATCCCGACGCGATCATAGTTGCCGTGCTTGATGTGCGCCGCCAACCACGTATCCAGCGCGCGCTGAAACCGAAAGTCGATGCACGCAACGACGATGACATCACATTGCGGCTGCATTACCCAACCCCGTACAACGCCCGGTAGACGTTATACTGCTCGTAGATGCGCGTGACATAGGTGCGCGTTTCAGGGAAACCAACGGTCTGCACGAACAAATCCAGGTCCGGGCCGGAAATGCTCAACCACTGCGCGGCATTACCCGGCCCGCCGTTGTAGCCCGCCAGCGCCACATAGGGCAGTCCCTCCGCGAAATTATCCAGCACCCAGCGCAGGTAAAATGTGCCGAACTTGACATTGATATACGGACGGTAGACATCGCTGTTCTGGTAATTCGGCCAGTCCAGCCGCCCCGCGATCTCCTCGCCCGTGCTGGGGATAATCTGCATCAAACCCTGCGCCGCCGCCCATGAAGTTGCAAAACCTTCATACAGGCTCTCCTGCCGGATGAGCGAAAATACCAGCAGGGGATCAAGTTCGTATTCCGCCGCGCTGGGCAGCACCAAATCCTGGTAATAGACGGGATAGCGCAGCCGCGCGATGTAACTTGGCGCTTGCGTGGTATCGATGCCCGCCGCGATGATCACGTCTGCCGCCGCCGTGATCGAGAGTTTGTATAGGCCGAGATCGCGGAAGTAGATCGCCAGTTGGTAGGTCGCCAACGGATCATCCTGGTAAGCGGTGCGCAGCGCGTCAAATTCGACTTCGGCGGCTTCATAGGCGGTAGTTGATGCGCCAACGATCATCAATTCCCGCCCGCGAATCATGCGTTCATCGGCTTCCAATGCCGCGCTGAGGGGATATAGCGCGCCGGTTTGCTCGATTCCAAAAGTAGATCGCAGCCACGCTTCCGCCTCGGTGAGCGCAACGCCCTCGTCAAATTCGAAACGCACACTCGTCGGGGGATCGAACGGGGCGCGTCCGTTCAGCAGATCGCTGGCACGGATGCTGTAATAACCACCCGGATCGGACCCGGCAGCCGCTTGATAGGCGGCGCGGGCTTCGTCGGTTTTGCCTTCGTTCTGATACAACCGCCCGACCCACAGATACGCGGCGGCTTGCAATTCGCCGGTCCCGGTTTGCGCCAACTGCCCAAACAGACTCGCCGCCGTGCCAACATCGCCCGCGTTATAGGCCATTGTCGCACCGGCATAGAGGCCGTCCATCGCCTGTTCTGTGCCGGGGAACATTTGCCCCAGGATGTCATACGTAGCGAGGGCGCTGTCGGTGTTGCCGATGGTGCTGTACAGGTAGCCCGCGCGCGAGAGGGCTTCGGCTCCTTCGGCGTATTCGGGATGCTGCGTGGCGAGGGCGCTGTAGGTCTGGATCGCGCTCAGGGTGTCGCCGCTCAGGAAATAGGTCCGGCCCTGTTCGAGCCATGCTGCGCCTAACCATTCGGGATAGGTATCGATCACCGTCTGGAAGGTCGTGATCGCGGCCTGCGTATTGCCGATCTCGCGGTACGATTCGCCGAGCCACAGCAGCAGTTCGGCGGTGGAGCCGGTTTCGCTGATCGTCGTATTGATCGCGGAGATCGCGGCGTTGTAGTCTTCGTTGTAGTAGTAAATTTTCGCCTGCGTGTACCCATCGATCTCCATGTCTACGCCGAGCGCCATGTTTAATGCGTAATACGCCTGCGAACTCGCCGGGTACTGGTTGATCACCCGTTGGATGCGCGTGTAACCGCTCGCCACGTCGCCGGAGTCGATTAAGACCTGCGCCGCCTGAAATTCGATGCTGGCGCGATAAAACGAATTTTGCGCTACCGCCAGAATCGAATCGTACTGCGCGACAGCTTGCGCCGGATCGCCATTGTTGAGGTAACTCGCGGCGACTCGCTCTTTCAGCGCGACGAGGCTGGAGAGTTCGCGGGTGGCGTTGGCAGCCTGCGTATAGGCAGTAAGCGCCTGATCGGACATTCCGAGCGCGAGATAAGCGTCACCGATGCGCTCATGCACATAGCTGTCGATGATGCCGGGGCGCAATGCGAGATAGGTCTGGTAATCGGCGATGGCGAACTGCCACTGAAACAGCCCGGAATGGGCATCGCCGCGCAAAAAGGTGGCGTGTGGCACGCGGGCATCGTTGGGATATTCCACCAGGAACGCCGAAAACGCTTCTGATGCTTGATCGTAGAGTCCCTCACGCAGCGCCGCTTCGCCTTTGCCATAGAGCGCACTGGCCCGCAGATTGGCATTAGCGTTGGACTGGTTGATCACCGCGTCAAAATAGCTGACGGCGGTCACGTAATCACCGTTATGCAGGGCGGCTTCGGCATCGTCAAAGGCTTGGGCCGGGGGCAGGGTGGGCGTGGGCACGATCTGCGGCGTGGGCGTGATATAAGGGATTGGTGTGGGCTGAATGGAATCCGGCGGCGGCGTGATCAGCGACGGATCGCTCGGCGTGGCGGTGACGACGATCACGTCGGGATCGCCGGACAGCGAGCAAGCCACCGAGACCAGCATCAGCAGCACGGCGGGAATCAGCAAACGTGTGAGTTGGCGTGTGTGTGTTTTAGTCATACGAGGGATTATGGCAGGGGGCGCGAATCGTGTCAACCACGATTGGCTGACGGTTCGCCCACCGTAAAAGTCAAAAGCGGTTAAGCGCAGAGGACGCAAAGAGCGCAGAGAAAATCAGGGTAAAGGCGAGAGAGAAGGACAAAGTTACAGGATTTTACGGTTGTATGTCGAGGCTACGGCAGATGTGGTCAATAAGGTTATCGCGACTTGGATCCGTTTGATACTTACGAACTTCCACGTTAAATCCCCAACAAACGACCCAATCCTCATCTACAACAAACAGGTATTTTCGATATTCCCAATAATCGTGAGCAACCCAGGCAGGCCACTCAAATTCCTCAGACTTTTGACCCATGAATTCCTCGGTCTTGGGATAGTCCGCAAACGGGCCAACTGCAGCATCTGGATCGAGGCTTTCAACAAGGTTTCGTTTAAATAATTTTTGAGGTGTGTCACGTGTAATCGAAAGTATCCAAGCGTAGTCATCAGAATGCCAGGTTTCTATTGGTGTATCAGAGGGATAGTGCGCTCCGAATCTCCAGTCTGTCGGGATACCATATGATAATCTCAACTCTTCGGACGCACGGTATTTTAGCTTGGGTGATTGATCGGTATAAGAGCCAATCACTAAGCCGCCTATAATGATCACCCCAATTATGAATACCGACCAGAGCAATATTGACTTTGAATCGGGGAGACACTCTATCAAACCGTGCTTCGGTTTTGGCTCCGGTTGACGTTTTTTCTTCTTTTTGGGATAGCGGCGGAATATCATTGGTCATCAAAAAAATGGCGCGTTGAAATCATC
>JAFGJA010000112.1 GCA_016929355.1 Anaerolineae bacterium
ATCCCAGGGGCGCAGCGTATCCACGCCAAGCTGCGCGCGCCGCTTTTCATAAATGCGCGTGGCGGCGGGCACGACGACTTCTTCAATCGCGTTATGGAAGGTCGTGCAATCGTCGGGTGTGTAATCAAAGCGGAGGCGCTGCTGCCATTTGTAAGCCCGGTAGCTGTCGTAGCCCGCATTTTGCGCGATCGCGCGCCGCAGATGCATAAACCGTCCCCATAGCTCATTGACGCGATCCCGATCCGCCAGAATACGCTGCGACACCACACACCATGCTTTTTCGCGCAGATCGCGATCCGGTTCGATTTGCAGTTTTTCCATTTGCAGCAGCGTGCGTTCTTCGCCGTCCCATTCAACCGTTTGGGTTCCTTGCACGCGGTTAAATTCCGAGATGATTTTGCGTTCCTGCACCAGCAAGGGCAGATTTTCTTCGCGGAACAAAGCGGCTTCGGCGCGCATATCGCGCAGGGGAATCGCAAAACCGTCTGGTTCCAGGCCGCTTGCCAGCAGTTTTTCCTTGAGTTTTTGCTCTGCCGTTTCCGCATGAGGGAGGATATTTTCCAGAAACGCATGGTAGAGTTTCTCGGCGGCTTCATCAGTGGTATCCTGAGTAGTAGCCACATGCAGCCGGGCATACGTTTCGCTCAGTAATTCGTCGAGGTGGGTCCAATTGGCTAACCAGTGATCGACAGTGGTCGCATTGAGCGCGCGCTGATCGAGATTGTCAAAATAGGGGGCAATCTGTTCCCAGGGCCACTGGGCAAACTCCTGGGTTGTCTTGGGCAGGTGCTCAAACATATAATGGATTATCCTATACTGTAAATTTAGCTCAGGCTAGATTGTACCGAAACCAGTAGTTCCAGCCGAATTTGTGTCGGAACCGTTAAAGTTCCTTATAATTGGGCTAAAATACACTATTTACCTTTACCCGTGAGGAGGGTTCTCGTAATGGGTGAAATTATCTCGATCCATTCGTTTCGTGGTGGAACCGGCAAATCAAACCTGACTGCTAATGTGGCAACTCAGGTGGCGCTGCGTGGACACCGGGTTGGTATTGTCGATACCGACATTAACTCGCCTGGGATTCATGTGTTGTTTGGGTTTGATGAGACACGCATTACCAAAGCGTTGAATGATTATTTGTGGGGCAAATCGCCCATCGAAGACGCGGCCTATGCGCTGCATGAAGTTGCCAGCAGTGATCCCGGACGCGAATATCTGAAGAATACTAAACTGTGGTTGATTCCATCCAGCATTAAAACGGGTGAGATCGCGCGGATTTTGCGCGAAGGCTACGACGTGGGCTTGTTGAATGAGGGGTTCCATTCGCTGATCGAAACGCTGAATCTGGATTACCTGTTCATCGATACTCATCCCGGCTTGAATGAAGAAACGCTGCTCTCTATCGCCATTTCGAATGCGTTGATCATCATCCTCCGGCCCGATCAGCAGGATTTCCAGGGAACTGCTGTCACGGTGGATGTCGCGCGCAAACTTGAAGTGCCGCACCTGCGTCTGGTCATCAACAAGGCGCTCACCCGGTATGACTTTGCCAAAATAAAAAGCGATGTTGAAGCGACGTATAATGTGCCGGTGGCGGGCATTCTGCCGCTTTCGGAGGATGTCGCGGCCAACGCTAGCAACAATATTTTTTCAGTCCTTCAGCCCGATCACACCTGGTCGCAGGCCATTAAAAATGTGGTTGATGACTTGCTTGACACCTAACTAGCGATAGGCAAATACCTATGAGCAGCAGCGATGATCTCTTTGGCAAGATTCTAGGTGGGGCCAGCAGCCGGCCTCGTAAACCCGATGCTGATGGTCAAACAGGACTTAATCCGCTGGATTTGTTAGGGCTGCCAGCCGCCCAACGTGATGTGATCAATTGGTTGTCCCGGCGTAAACAGGCGCGCTTTGATGATATTCGTGAAGCGCTGGGCCTGGATACCGCCCAACTGACAACTATCCTCACCGCCCTAAAAGCCGCCCGACATGTGCAAGAAGCCCTGATCAACGGGGAAATTTTTTACCGCGTGATCTTTGCCGGTAAGGTCAATCGGGCGGCGCGTGGTTTGCCGGAAAGCATCTGGAAGCGCGTGGACCTGGATAATACGATCTTTCTGCGCGAGATTCCCCTGTTTCGCGGGTTGGCGGATGACCGGCTGCGCGACATTGCTAACCAGCTCGAAGAGCGTCGCTACCGCCGGAATGAGGTCATCATGTGGCAGGGTGGTATTGGCGAGGGCATTTACTTTATCAAAAGTGGGATTGTGGGCCTGACGCGCCTGTCGCCAGATCGACGCGAAACGGAAATATTGGACTACTTGAAACAAGGCGATCTTCTTGGTGAGTATCGATTGCTGTTTGAGCAAAATATCACGGCCAGCGCTACCGCTACCGCGCTCTCCGAAGTCGAATTGCTGATCATGAATCGGGATGATGTGCTGGCGCTGCTCAAAGATCATCCGCTCGGTGCGATTGAACTGGTGCAGATGTTGGCGCGGCGATTGCTTGCCACCGATATTCATAACAAGGATCGGCCTACCCAAGCCAAGTTATCGCTCGTGTTCAGCATCCATGCCGGGGATGGCGGGACAATGGTGGGCAGCGCCCTGACCGCTAAAATTGCGGAAGTGTCCCAACAAGCGACGGTGTATACCGAATACCCGGCGGCTGAACCCCTGCCGCCCCAATTCGGCTATGAGGTGGACGCCGAAGTCTATACCCATCCTGACGGGTACAACATTTTTGTGCCACATGGATTAGCGACTATTCCCGCCGAGGTCCGCGCTACACTGGTGATGGATCGCTTGATGGCAAACTATGAGAATATCGTGATCGGGATTACCGGCCCGATCAACCAGACGGTCAATTATATGCTGGAACGGGCAACGCAAGTGGTGGTGATCGTACCCGCCGAACCGGATAGCTGGGCACAGTGCCACGCGCTGATCAAGATGCTCAAAATTGCGATCCGGCCAGAGAAAACGAGCTTGTTCGTTATTTATAATCGCGCGCAAAAAGAGTATGCACAGCTACCCCCGCTTGATGCGACCATCATTGATTTTGATTTGCCCTGGTTTGAGGCTCTGTCCCCATTGCCGCAGCGTCAACGCGCAAATTTCCCCCAGCCGTTAGCGGGTATGGCGGCGGTGCTGGCCTCGCGGTTAGGACGTACCAATCAGATCGGCATTTATATCCCGACGCGGCTGCCCAACCAGCCAGAGGCGGCGATGCAAGCGCAGGTACAGCGCACGCTCGATTTTCTGGACCAGCTATTCGGCAGTGCTACCGGGTATCCGGTGGCGAATCAGGCGGAGACTGATCCGGCAGGTGTCGCGGGCGAAAATATCCACCTGATTGAGACATTTGTCAGCAAGGCCGATATGGATCGGCATTTAGGGAGTGTCCTGGCGTTTGTTGAGGAGCTAAAAACCGAACTCGATCAAGACGCGATGGCGCTGGAAGTGAATCAAAAAGTACTCTTAGTTTAGGGGGGATAGAGTTACACCAAATAGCGGTATAATGGAATGTAACGGCAATTTAATACGCTATTGATTCAGGAGTAGCCTCTATGTCGGACGTGCATGATCGCGCATTTGGTCAAGATGATGATAACCGGTCTGGTCTGACACCCCTCGATATTGCGGACTTGCCCGACGAGCAACGGCAGGTGATGGTTTCCTTTATGCGTGACGCTAAGGAAACGGCGGGTATCCTCACCCTGGATGACCTGCAAGATCGGCATACTGATCTGGTTGATCTGCCGGGTGTATTGGCGGTATTGACTGAATTAAATTGGCTAACACCGTTGGGGGAAGC
>JAFGJA010000113.1 GCA_016929355.1 Anaerolineae bacterium
GATTCAATCCGGTTTCGGGCGCACCGGGACACTGTTCGCGTTTCAGTATGATTTTCAAGATGACGGGAGCAGGCCCGATTTGCTGTGTCTCGCTAAGAGTATGGGCGGCGGGATGCCGATGGGCGCGGTGGTCATGGGCGAGCGCGCGGGCACGATTGCGCCCTCGACACATGGCAGCACGTTTGGCGGGAATCCGTTGGCGTGCGCGGCGGGGTTGGCGGTGTTGGATGTATTAACCGCAGAGGACGCAAAGAGCGCAGAGAAAAATAGTAGGATAAGAGCAAGAGAAAACCAAGCGTTTGTAGGGGGGTATCGCCATACACTCCGGTCAACGATGGAACCTCACCCCCCGACCCCCTCTCCATTCGATGGCGAGGGGGAGTCAAACTTGCACTTCAATTCCCCCTCTCCGCAGGGTGGGGAGGGGGTTAGGGGGAGGGGTGAAACGCTCATCTCCCGCGCGGGGCGACTCGGTGCGGCGGGGATCGAGCGCCTGCGCGCGAGCGTGCCTGCGCAAGCGGTACGCGACGTGCGCGGGCGCGGCTTCATGATCGGCGTGGAACTGCGCGGCAAAGTGGCCCCGGTCTTGCAAGCGTTGCAGGATCGCGGCGTGGTGGCGCTGCCCGCCGGGTTAACTGTGTTGCGCTTGCTCCCGCCCCTGGTTATTTCTGATGACGATTTTTGGCATGTTATTGACTCTGTTCAGGAGGTTGTATCCGATGCCGTTTGATCATTACCACATCATTGAAAGCACGCTGCGCGAAGGCGAACAATTTAGCACCGGAACCTTTACCACTGGCGAAAAGTTAGAGATCGCCGGGGCGCTCG
This sequence comes from Anaerolineae bacterium, assembly GCA_016929355.1. GTDB lineage: Bacteria > Chloroflexota > Anaerolineae > Aggregatilineales > Aggregatilineaceae > JAFGJA01. The sequence goes on from JAFGJA010000113.1 coordinate 829, forward strand.
ATAATTTCGGCGTCGAGATGATCGAGATGACTTCGCCGTGTGCCTCGCCGCAGAGTGAAGCGGATATTCGCACCATTGTTGACGCGGGCCTCAAGGCGCGCATCCTGACGCACATTCGCTGCAATAAAAATGACGCGATCCGCGCGCTGGCTACGGGCGTGGCTGGATTGGACATCGTGATCGGCACGTCGCCGCAGTTGATGCAGCACAGTCATGGCAAAAATATCCGCCAGATCATCGATCTCGCGGGCGAGGTCCTTTCGTTTGTGCGCGAACAAGCGCCGGATATTGTGCTGCGGTTCAGCACGGAAGACACCTTCCGCAGCAGTGAGTCCGATCTCCTGCGCGTCTATCTCGCGGTGGCGCAGATGGGGTATGTCAACCGGCTCGGTGTGGCGGATACGGTGGGCGTGGCGCTGCCGACGCAGGTCTATAACATGGTTCACCAACTCGTGCGCCTGACCGGGCTGGATGTGGAATTTCACGGCCATAACGACTCCGGCTGTGCGATTGCCAACGCTTGCGCTGCGCTCGAAGCAGGAGCCACGCACATCGACACAACCGTGCTCGGCATCGGGGAGCGCAATGGGATCACGTCCCTCGGCGGACTCGTCGCGCGGTTATACACGATCAATCGTGATTACGTGCGCAAATATAATCTGCGTCTGCTGCCGCAAATCGACCAGATGATCGCGGATATGTGCGGGATCGCTATTCCGTTCAACAACTACATCACTGGATCGAGCGCGTTCATCCACAAAGCCGGGATTCACGCCAAAGCGGTCCTCGCTGATCCGACCACGTATGAGATTTTGCAGCCCGACGATTTCGGTCTGACGCGCGAAGTCGCCATCGGCCATCGGTTGACCGGCTGGAACGCGATCCGGGATCGCTCGCGCATGTTGGGCCTGACGTTGGACGACTCCACGATCAAAGCGATCACGCTGGATGTGAAACGCCGCGCCGATGCGCGTCCGTTGGCGCTGGCGGAAATTGATGTGCTGCTGCGTGCGGCGGCGGGGGTATGATGTCCGATCTACTCATTGAACTCGTTCGTCATTACAGCCCGTCCCGAAGCGAATCGGCTGCCGTTTTCTATCTGGGTGAGTGGCTGAACGCGCACGGTCTTACGGCTCATGTTGACGCCGCCGGGAATGTTTGTGGGAGGCGTGGTCTTGCTGATGCCCCCCATACGCTGCTGATGCTCGGCCATATCGACACTGTGCCGGGCGAGATTCCGGTGCGCGTGGAGGATCGCGCGGATGGTCCGATTCTCTATGGGCGGGGCAGTGTGGATGCAAAGGGATCGCTCTGCGCATTCGCCGAAGCCGCCGCCCAAGCCACGATCCCCGACGGTTGGCGCGTGATTGTGATCGGGGCGGTGGAGGAGGAGATCGAAACCAGCAAAGGCGCGCATTACATCCGCGATCAGTTTTCGGGTGAAGCCGCACCTGATCTGTGCATTATTGGTGAGCCAAGCGGCGCGAACCGGATTACGCTTGGTTATAAGGGCCATTTGATGATCGATTACGCGCTCTCGCGCCCGGCAGCGCATACCTCGCGCCCGGAGCCGAGTGTGGGGGCGTTGGGTGCGGCGTTCTGGCAAAATGTTCTCGATTGGTGTGCGGATCGCAACGCGGATCAGAACGCAAAAACCGTGCGCGATTTTGATCAGGTCTTCCCCCAGTTGCGCGCGATCAACACCGAGTCGGACGGATTCACCGATACGGTGCGCCTGACGATTGGTTTTCGCCTGCCGCCGGGCCTCACACCGGAGGATATGACCGCCGCCGCC
>JAFGJA010000647.1 GCA_016929355.1 Anaerolineae bacterium
GTCGGCCCAGGGCGAACACATTGGTTCGCCCCTACGTGATCATGCGAAATCTATTTGTTTTCTCCATAAGATTGATCTGGTGTATCCCGACTCGCCTCCCACGCCGCATCAATCGCGCGGTGAAGCGGGACTGTTTCAAAATAGGCCGCGCGGTGTGCATCCGAGAGTCCCTCGGCGTGTTTGTGCATCATCTGGTACGCGGTACGGAGCATGTCCTGCGCGCTCTCGCCTTGCTGCATGGTCTGCAAGACGCGGTAGATCGTGAAATAGACGCGCAATGGTTCATCCAGCCGCGCGGGACCATTTTTACCCAGATGTCGCAGCACAGCCTCGATCAGACTATACGCGCCAACTGCGTGCCCCTGCACCAACATCACACTTGCCATGCCCGTCGTCGCTTCGATTTCCTCAACCGGCGCGACCACCGCCCGCCAGATTTCCACCGCCGATCCATACGCATGGAGCGCGGCATCCCACTCTTTGCGCGCCTCGTAGAATTGACCGAGTAAGCGCTGCGTGTAGCCCATACCCCAGTTATCAACTGTGCTGCGCGCCTGTTCAAGCGCCTGATTCAGCAGGGTTTGCGCGTCGTCGTAGGCGTCATGCGCCGTGTGGATCGCACCGAGTCCCGCCCGCGCCGTGATTTCGCCGCCAGATAGGTCGTGTTCGTGCGCCAGCAGCAGCGCCGCCTGATAATCTTCGCGGGCAGCATCGTAAGCGCCAATTTTGCGATAGACTGCGCCGCGCGTGTTCTGCGCCTGGATCAAGCCCGGTACGTGATCCAACCGCGTCCAGATTTCAATGGCGGCCGTGAGCATGGGCAAGGCGCGCGCATACTGCCAGGCTGCTGCCGTATGTAAGCCTTGATTGAGCGCTTTGGCGGCGGCAGAATCCAGCTTATCGCGCGTACCGGAATCGGTCAGGTCGGCGAGTTCGAGCGCAACGACGATCTTGTCCCACCAGTTGATGGGATCGATGATGGGGCGGGATGGCATAACAGGCTCCTTACGAAAACAAAAATCTGATTCACCACAAAGGCACGGAGAACACAAAGAAAAACAAGGTGAAAATCAGAGAAAAGCTAAAGCTAAAGGTTGTTGAAAATTTGCATAATACGAACTTATGTTCTATCATGCTAGCATAGGTTCAGTATGATTATATACAAGGAGCGTTACCGATGGCATTGCCGAAGTTCAGTCATATTCTATTGACCGTTTCTGATATGGACAAGGCGCGTGCGTTTTACGGCGATCTGTTGGGGTTTGATCTCAAAGAGTACCAAGGCTGGCTCTTTTTTGAGATGGAAAATCATGCTTCATGCTGGCTGGTGACGCACGATCAGACGCCAGAAAATGATCGCTTCAGCGAATTTCGGATCGGGCTGGATCATCTGGCGTTCAGCGCGCCGAGTAAGGAATTTCTGGACGAGTTGGCCGAGAAACTGATCGCGGCGGGCGTGGATACGCAAGGCGTGGAGATTTTTCACGGCAACTGGTATTACGTGGCTTTCCGCGATCCCGATAATATCCAGTTGGAATACTGGCTGGATGAGCCGATCAACAAGCCGGAGGAATAAGGGGCTATGACTGCGTTCAATCAGGATGAATTTGTTGCGTTTCTGGTGCGGGCCAAGCACGCGACTTATGCCAGCGAAGGCGGCGCGATGATCGTGGACTCGCTGCTACCGGGCGCGCACCAGTTGGAGTATGCCGCGGATCGGTTTTCGTACCGGGACATTTATTACGGGCAGCTGCATTTCGCCGGACAGGAAATGGTGTTTTATGATGGCAACCCGATCTGGTCGATGGTGTACGCAGGCGGAATGCTGGATGAATCCGCGTCGTTGGGCGGATTTCTGAAAGCGGCTATGCGGCAAGTGTCGGCGGATCGCCCATTTCGCGGACCGGAATCGTTTCGTGATGGGGACTATGCGTACACCGATGCGAGTCACGGCGCGGTGGATCGGTTCTGGGGTGTGGAAGTGATCACGTTCCAGGAGCGCGCGATCTACGATCTGCGGTATCAGGGCGGATTTGTGCGCTGACGTGGGGTAATTGGCGCGACTCGCCCGTGAGCGCCGGGCGCACGCGCTTTGCGCGTCAGGCACTTCGTGCCTGGGGAGGCGCAGCCTCCCGCGCCCGGCGCGGACTCGCGGACTCGGCGCGTATATTGCCCGATTCCATCGCCTCCGTAGGCGTTCCGTCAGCTTGACAGCGATCCCGCGTCAGCCTTGCATCAGGCAGGCGCGGATTGTGTTTGCTATGATCGGATCATAGTCTACGGAGGAAATCCTATGCAAACTCATATCTCTCGTCTATTCCGCCGCCTGATCGCGGCGCTGCTGGTGACGATCATGATCGCGGCTGCGATCACGCCGGGCCGTGTGTTAGCCGGTGGCAATATCGGCGCGCGGGCGATGTTGGTCGAATACTACAACATGATCAACGCAAGCCAATATGCGCTGGCTTATGATCAGTGGGAAGCGCCCACTCAAACCTATGCCGATTTTGTCGCCGGGTACAGCACCACGACACACGTTACCGCCTATTTCGGCGGCTTTCAGACGCGCCAACCTTACGGTTTTGATGGCTGTGTGCCGGGTGTGCTGATCGGTTATCACGCTGATGGCAGCGCCGTTGCCTATCGCGGTCATTACGACCTGCTGTACCATCCCGAAATGACCGGGATCGCGCAGTGGACGATCCTCGAAGGGGCGTTTACGCGGATGGATACCATTCCCACCGACGAAACGCTTATTTACCGCAATGAGTTGGATTCCGGCTGCATCGAACACGGCAGCGGCATTGAACCGCCGCCCACACTCATGCTTAATGATTATCTTGATGCGGTGAATCGCGGCGAACTTGACGCGGCTTACGCCCGTTGGGTGAATCCGCCGCAGACATATACCGATTTTGTCAATGGTTGGGCGGATACGACGGAAACGCTCATGTTTTTCGGCTACTATCAATCCGGCACGAGCTTATATGAAGCGGGGCGTATCCCGGTGGTGATGTTTGGGTATCATACCGATGGGAGTCGCGTGGCCTATCAGGGCTGTCTGGGCTTGAGCTACATCGGCGCGGCGCTAGACCCCTGGCGGTTGTATGCGGCGTACCTTTACCCGCTGTCGCTTGATCCAACGAACGCGACGATCATCACCAATGCGCTGAATGTGGCGTGTTACTGATGGTGGATTGAACAATCAACACTAACATAGAGCGGATGTATTTGGGGCATCCGCTCTTGTTGATCTGATAGATCGTGTAGGGGCGAACCAACGTGTCCGCCTGGTTAAGCGGGAGCTGGCGTCAGAATGTTTTTTTAAGTCCTTAATACTTTCCGGCAGTGGGGTTTGCCACGAAAATCCGGGCGTTGTCACCGGAATGATCAGCTTTTTATAGTTGAGCGCTATTTCTACTTCTTGCCTGACATATTCTGACTCTAATGTCGTTTCGCCCAGGATAACGATAAACGTATCACAACTGGCAATTTTCCGGGAAATGTCTTCCGAAAAGATACTGCCGGGTATGATGTCGTTGCGATCCAGAAAGGCCGCATAATTGAGATTGGTAAGGCGAGTTTGGATCAGGCTGGCTAAATCTGAATGTGATTTGCGTTGGTAGCTAATGAAGATGCTCTTGGGGGCCATGTGCCATATTCCTGGTCATGTTGAGATTACGTCTTATATCGAAAAACACAGAGATGGATGTGGACGGAGCCGATGTTAGGATTTGCGATCAGTCCTGATCGGGTTGGCCTTTTCCTAATGTGCGCGGGGCTTTCTGATCACACAATTGAGGCGCACGACCAAAGTTGTATGAAAAGGTGAGTAGGGTTTCGGTATGTGGGCCACATTGTTGAACCTTTTTCATCCACCTGTCACATCTTTTGTCATCTAACAAGAAACTGACCGTGCCATCTAAGACATAGCGTTCAAATGCCGCCAGGATGATGATCTTTTGCTCATCATCTTCATCTTCTATTGAAAACCCGGTAGTGTACATGATACTGTAACTCGTACCATCTTTAAATCTTGTTGCTTCAGTACGCTCATGAAAATGGGCCACAGTCCCGTCTTTTATATCTTCAATACCCAATCGATCATCGTCGGCATCCCGTAAGAAAGGTCCATTTTTGAAGCGTCCAGCTTGGGTAACAAATCGATAACCATGCTCAAGGTGCTGGTAAGCGCCGCTCCAATTGATGAGTATGTTGTGTACATGAGAAGGATCGCCCGGCCCACCTAAAATAATCCAATTTCGGTTAGTATCAAGGCCCTGTCCAGTGTCTCCTCGGAAGAAATTTACCCGCAAGGCGGTTTCAGAGTACAGATAGGCAAGGGTTTGATTGAGTACTTGGGCGTGAAAATCAAAGGCTGAGATCATCGTGCGACAATTGGCAGACTCAACACCACTGTGCTCCCTAAGTCCAACACAAATGTCTAGACCGTCTTGGAACAGATCGTACCAGAATTGATGTTGAAGTTTTGATGAAACAAGTTTACTTAAATCTGGAATCGTTGTCGGGCCATGATACGTAATGGCTTGATAGGTCGCCAAATAACTGGGGATCGTGACTGATGGATCGATCAACAAGGGGATGATCGGTTTACCCAACCCGATAGCCATGCCACATTCAAGATTGACCCATTCAGAGTTTATGCTATCCGGTGATAGGATCGCGATCACAAGCTGACTGCGACGAATTTGATCGATAATAAATGCAAGCCATTTCTCTCCGCCGGGAATCTGGCTATCATACCAGACCGAAAATCCATGATCCGCCAGTTGCGGATAAAAGAGTTCGACAAAAGCCCGATCACGGCGCGAGTAACTGATAAATATGGTACTCATGATAACTCCAAATAGACTGCTGTGGCATCATCATGCTGCTTAAAGCGCGGGTATGTGTTGTGTGATGAATCCGCCGTTTCAGTTTGCCGGAGAGCATCTAAATAACCGGATAGTCCGTGTTCGCAAATATGGGTTTTCATCAGGCGCAAACGCTCCTGACGCATGTGGTCATTCTCTGACCATCGCGCGGGCCAGATGAATCCGTCGCTGCATACTAAAATGCCATTAACGCCGGCGAGACTCAGTGATCCCTCCTGGATATAAGCCGCTAGTTGGGGCAGTCCGTTAATGACGCCTACGCCAACATTGCGGTCAATTTCACCCTGAGCGTCCACGTAATTATGATAAATACCATTGACGCGATTGATCTCGATTATACACGGATCGGACAAAACATCGACTAACTGCGGCTTATTGAGTTCTTTTTGAATGGACTTTGCCAGAACAAGCGCACGATCATCGTGCTGTCCCATTTGATCGTGTGTGAGTTGGCTGACCTGTCCATTTTCATAAAAGACGAACAATGCCGTATCGCCAGCATGGGCAAACACTAACTGGCGTTTTGCCAAATCAACCTTAGCGACAGTTGCTACGCATACCGGCAAGGCAAGGCGAATCAAACGTGGGTCAGCCTGTAATTCAGTTAAATGGGGTTCGGCTTTCAATAACGCGGTGGGAGACAACTCGCCGTAGATGCTGATAAGCTGTTGTCTCAGTTGGGTATTAGCTGCTAACAGCATGTCTTTGGGGGAGTGTGTATTGTATTGTGCAAACGTATCGCGCGTTAACAGCGTCGCATAGCGCGCCGCAGTGACTTCTGTCCCGTAAGTTGCAAATAATGCCTGAGTCCTGGTTGTTTTGAGTCGTTGTGAGGCCCCATCGATAACCGCCAGGAGCATATCTTGGTTGTGGCTAAAGGTATAGTAGGCATCTTCATTTATGCGGGGGGAAGAAGTTATCTGAGAAAGCATTGGCATCCTTTGGCAGACATAGATCGTTGTTACCAGGGCGGACGCAGGATCGTATCATCCAGGCCCATCGCGGCACGGAACTCCATGTTTAACTCATTGCGCTCATCTTCCGGTAAAAATGCCGCCCGGACCGCGTTCATCACACACGATTTGATGCGGCCCAACGGCAAACCGAGGCCCATGTGACACAGCACCAATTCATCGGTCAGCGTGATATTGCTCAACGAGGGATCATCGGTGTTGATCGTGGTGGGGACGCGCAAAAAGTTGAGATCGATCAGGGGATGTTGTTCCAGACGTGCGGCAACCCCGCTTTGCATGTTGCTGGTTGGGCACACTTCCAGCGTAATACGGCGCTGGCGCACGAGCTGCACAACTTCTGAATCTTCCACCGCGCGCACGCCATGCCCGATGCGATCCGCTTCGAGCACTTCAATCGCTTCGCGCACGTTCGCCGCCCCATCCCATTCACCGGCGTGAACGGTCAGGAATAAGCCGTGATCTTTGGCGCGCAGGAACACATCACGGAACGGGGCCGCCGCGTGATTTGCCTCTTGCCCGGCCAAATCCAGCGCAACGATCTCGCTGTTGTTCACTTCCAGCGTGGCATCCAACACTTTTTCCGCGATGGTCACGCTTTCGTGGCGATTCACCGAAATGATCAGGCGCGTCCGTACCCCGCAATCCTCCTGCGCTTGCGCCACGACTTCCGCCACGCCCGCGATCACGTCCTCGTAACACAGTTTAGTTTGTTCGGCCAGCGCGTGCGGCGTAAAGCGGAGTTCCATATAGCGCACATTATCATGCGCGGCATCTTCGATAGCTTCGCGCGTGATGCGCCGGATAATGTCCATCGAGCAGTAGAATTTGCGCAGCATATCGAACTTGCCGAGGAATACGGCGGAATTGGCTTCGTCCTCGCTCGTGACCTGCACATGCGGGCGCAGTTGCTCGACGGTGTAGGCGGGCAGCGGAATACCATATTCTTGGGCGACCTCGATCAACGTCGCCAGCCGGATTGATCCTTCCAGGTGGCGATGGAGTTCGATCTTGGGCCAGGCCCACAGCGTTTGCCAGATGTCGCTTTCGCGGTTGACGATGGAATGCGTATTAAATGCCACGACCCTGTTACTCTCCCTCTGCCAGCAATGGCAGCGTGACGATAAACGTGCTGCCAACCCCTAGTTCGCTCTCGACCTGAATCGCCCCGTAATGCGCGTTCACAATCTGCTGCACGATATACAAACCCAAACCGCTGCCTTCAAACGTTTTCTTCTGGACGCGGTAAAAGCTCTCAAAAATGAACGGGATTTTATCGGTGGGAATCCCGATGCCCTGGTCACTGATCCGAATGACCGCGCAGTCTTTCCCGGTTTCCAGTTGGTAGCTGCGTTCGGTGCGCAGCGTGATCAGCCCGCCTTCCGGCGAAAACTTGGCGGCGTTCCCTAATAAGTTATCCAAGACCCGGCTCAACCGCACATAATCGGCTTCGATCAGCAGTTTGCCGGGGGCCAGCGCCGTTTCAAAATGCAGTTCTGGGCGGTTCTCGTTGAGCAGCTTGAGATCGATCACCGCTTGTTGGCACAGAGCGTTGAGTTCAACCGGCTGCAAATCGAGCATGTCGCGCGAGATGTTTTTCGCCGCCATAATGTCGCGCGTTATCATCTCAATCGCGTGAGCGCGGGTCATCATTTTATCGAGTACGTCGATCTGCGCCTCGTTCATATCGCCCAGCATCCCTTGTGACAGCATTTCCGCATAACCATACACGAGTTGCAGTGGACTGCGCAAGTCGTGGCTGACCTGATGCACTAATTCCTGGCGCAGTTCGTCTTGCTCCTGCAAAACGCGATTCGCCGTCACCAGATCGTCGGCGCGTTCGCGGGATTGTTCGAGCAGGTGGATCGTTTCAATAGTGGCCGCGATCTGCCCCCCGGCGATATTCAACATGCGTTCGTGTCCGGCTTCGAACGTATTGGGCAGCGTGCTATCAATCCCCAATGCGCCGAGCGTGTTCCCATGCACGGTAAGCGGCACGACCATCACGGAGCGCACGCTGGGATCGATGACGCGGAACTGCCGGTCCCGGCGCGTATCCGGCACGTAAACCGGCTCGCCGGCAGCGACAACATGCCCGACGACATATTCGCCCATTTTAAACTGCGCTTTTTCCATATAAGCGGCATCCAACCCAACGGCGGCGGCAATCGAAACGACTGCGCGTTCTTTATCCAGCAGCGCGACCCAGGCCGATTTGCACTGGTAGACCGCGTGCAGCGCTTGCACCGTTGTAGCTAACACCCCATGCAGGGATCGCAGCGTGCTGATGCGCCGCGCGAGGTCTTGCAGGGCGGTGACTTCGGCCAACTGCCCGCGCAAGGTGTCCAGGTAGCGCGCGTTTTGAAACGCCGTCGCCGCTTCGAGCGCCAAGAGATCGAGCGTGCGCAGCATGTCCTGCCGGAAAAAGGTCGGCTCGGCATAGAGCAAGCTCAACACCGCGAACAGGTGATCGCCGCGTTGAATCGGGTAAATGGCGGCGGCCTGGACCAACCAGGGCGTGTCGAATTCGCGTTGCAGCACCGGTTCACCCGCCATGTCCATGATCAAGACCGACTGCCCGGTATCGTGTACCTGCCGCAGCAGGAGATGGAGGGCGCTGATCCCGCACGATTCAACATGCATCGGGCCGGGGTCGTGCGCAGCATAGGCGCTCCAAACGCTGATTTTGTCCTGTTGCATGTCGTCATGGTGAACATGATCGCACACACACAGCCGGATCGCACTCGCTTTTAACAGGTTGAGCGCGGCGCGGGTGACTCGTTGGGCGATTTCGCCGGGTTCCTGCACGGTGGCGAGTTCCATGCTTAACTGGTGCAGTGTGCCCAGCGCGGCGAAGCGTTCGACTGTCTGGTCATATAAACGGGCGTTGCGTACCGCCGTGGCGACTGTGCCCGCGATGGTGTTGAGCATATCCACGTCTTCCGGCGCATAGGCGTTTGGTTTGTAGCTTTGCACCGAGATGACGCCGACCAGTTCATCCTGCGTGATGAGCGGCATCATGAGCACGCTGCGCGGGATTTCGTTGTTATGCACGATGCGCACATTCGGCAGCCCTTCGATCCGGCTGTCACGCACAATCAGGCTGGCGCGGGCGTGCAAGACCTGCCCGGTGATACCGGCATCGGCGCGCTGGAGGATGTCGGGGCTTTTTTTGCCGTGATCATACCCCCCCACCAACTGGACCGTTTCCGCTTCGGCATCGTACAGGCCGATAAAAAACGTGCTGGTGTCCATCAATTCGGTCAGTTTGCGGTAAACCAGTTCCAGCACATTATCGAGATCAAGGCGGCTGATCGCCTGGCTGATGTCATTCAGCACACTGTAACGTTTGCTGCGGCGTTGTTCGGCTTCGAACTGGCGGGCGTGAAACACCACTGAGGCCAACTGGCCCGCCAGCGCCAGCGCGAGTTCCGCATCCTGCGCGGTGAAGGCGTTCGGCTGGGGGCTGTCCAGATTCAGTTCGCCGATAAATTGATCGTGATGCAGCAAAGGCACGCCTAACCAACTGCGAATTGTGCGTTTCGGCGAGGCTTCTGCCAGCGCCAGCCCGCGCGGATCACAGGCGGTGTCCGCGATGATCACCGGCTGGCCGGTATCGCAGATGATCCGGGTTGTTTCAAAGGCGAAGATTGTGTCGAGCGGGGCTTTATAGTCGCGCAGATGCGTTTGATCGTATTCCCGAATCCGCACGGTTTTGTCGCTCTCGATCACGTACACCGTGCAGACCGACGAGGGAATCAGGCGGAAGACTTCGCGCTGGACGGTATCCAACACGGCGCTCACCGCCAGCCGCCCGGAGACGTTGTTCAGGATCGAGTAGAGCGTTTGCAGCCGGTCTTGCAGATATTCGACCAGATGCAGCACCAGTAAAAACTCTTTGCTGCTGGGCAAGCGCCATACCGTCGCCCGAATCGGGATGCGGCGACCATTGGCGGCGACCATCGTCAGGTGCATTTCGTTGAGGCTGTTCGTGGGATCATCGCGCATCGCGCCCCAACGCTGGATCGTTTCGGAATAGGTGTCTGCATCGACAAAGCGCAGCGCCGAACGCCCGATAATGTTGGGCATGTCATAGCCAAAAAATTGCGCGGCGGCGGGGGTAGCAAATTGGATCGCGCCGTTGGCATTCAGGACACAGATAACCTCAGCGAGATCGGATGATGTGGCGGATGAAAGCAAAGGGTGGGGCAAAGAATCGCTGACCATAACGGTATGTTCCTAGCGCACGGTAAACATTATTTTTTGCGCGCCGGGGGGACAGGCGATTCACCCTCCCGCGCATAGATCAACCAGCCCCAATAACGCCAGGCGACGATCAGCGCCAGGATCACCGCCACGATGAGGGGCAGATCGTGGACGATGGCCCCCATGGAATTACCACCCAGATCGGCCCGATCCGTTTCGGTCAAGCTGATCGCCAGCACGCGCACCACGAAGGGGAAAAGGAGCAGGCCCATCGCGACATAAAACCCGCGATAAATCGGCGGGCGGTGGGTGACTTCTCCAAAGCGGCGGCTGATTTGCGCCATGACCCACAGCATGATCATGAGGGCTACCGGCGCAGCCACGCCCAGTAATGTTGTTAAATTTTGGATCATAATAACTGACATCCGAATTGTAACAGGCAAACGAAAAAATCTGGTTATGACTTACTAAAAAGTGGTAAAACTCACCGCCCGCTCGTCATCAAGCGATAGACATGCACGCACAGCGCGCCGAGCGAGAGGCCGCTCGCCAGCAGCAGCAGGTCCGCGACGACATCGCCCGCCACTATATCCTGGCGCGTCATGATGATCGTGGCAAGCGCCAGCGTGGCGACAGGGACGGCAAAGAGCCGGTAATAGGTCCGTTGGCCGGATAAGCGTTCATAGAAGCGGGCAATGAGCGCCATCAGATACAATAATGCGCCCAGCCCAAACCAGATACAGATTGTTGCCACTTGATGAATACTGATACCGCTCATAACCGGCCCGTTTGCCTATTTTGTTTTGGCATCCACGTTGGAGCCTAAAAAGGCGGCTGCGAATGCCTGTGCATGAGTCATGGTCGGCGTACCGCTCATGATACCGCGCGTGCCCTCAAAGCGTGAGCGCACGTCCAACCCATTTTTTGTGATCGCGTACTGCCGGATGTCTTTATCGTGATTGCTGCCGCGCAGCTTGAGCACCAACAGCGCCTTATGTACTGCGCCCTGAATCTCGACATAGCGCAGCATGGTGTACGAATCCACCACGAAGGCCAAATCTTCCTCACTATCGGGCGTTTCGCCCAGCAGCGCGGCATTTTCCCGTGTGAGAATCGCCGTTAGCCCCATGCGTTTCAGGCCGTTGATGAACTGAAACGTGAGTTGGCGCAGTTCTACCGGGTCGGCGGTCATGCGCTCAAAGTGACTCAGACTATCTACCAGAATCCGCTTGGCCCCAATCGAATCGGCCAGCGTTTCGATGCGCCCGCTAATGCGTTGCAGGTCGGCATGAGTCACTTCAGGGCTGGTCATGATCGTGCGCAGGCGATTATCGGCTTCGTGTTGTTTGAAATCCCACCCAAAATTGGCGGCATCACGATAGTATTGTTGGGGAAATTCTTCAAAGGTCAGGATCAGGCCGGGTTCGTCACAGGACGTGATACCGTGTTGGATAAATTGCATCCCCAGGGTGGATTTACCTGTGCCGGGCGCGCCTTCGATCAGGTTGGCCGTTTTGGGCAAAAACCCACCTTGAATCATTTCGTCCAAACCAGCGATGCCGGTGGGGACTCGTTCCATAGCCATAAAGGGTATGTCCTTTCTTTATGGGGCGTGTGCGGCCAGGATGGGCTGGGCGGCGTGTCGCCTAGCGCAGACTGCGAATCACATGATAAATCGCCTTGACCCGGAACTGGCGATCATCGCACGCCTGAATAAAGTTGGCGACCAGTTCACGGACCGCTTGTTCCTGGGTGAGCGTATAGACGCGCATCCCGGAGAGGTCTTCCATATCCAGCACGCCATCCTGCGCCAACTGGACTAACTCCGGTTCAACCGTGCGCACATCCCGTCCGGTGTAGCGCGCAATACTGTCCGCTGTATCGGTAGTATGAGGGTTATCGTGGAAAAACCGCACCAAATCCCATTTGATAAACGAATTCACCCGTGTCTGGATCAGTTCAAGCAAACGCGGGTCCATGTCATCCATCAGGCTTGCTGCGAAGTCTTCTTTACCGGTCATCGCTTCTTCCCTTGCTCTCTCACCATCGCTCGTGTAGTGGCGCTTGTTGGCGGTAACACTAAATTGAAATAACTTTAAGTTTGATTCCTCAAAAATCAGCCTGATGCTGTAATCCTGCTCTGTCTCTTCCTGCTTTAACCCCCTCCGCCAGCCTAAAGGCTGACTCCTCCCCCATGCATGAGGGAGGTTAGGTGGGGGTTATGCCCCCTGAGCAACCTGACTCCCCCTCTCCACGGCGTGGAGAGGGGCTGGGGGGTGAGGTCTTATCGCCGCCGCCGCGTTGATCCGCGCTGTTTGACTTTGCTCTGCGGGATCGTCTGGCGTTGGTTGCGGATTTCCTCATAGTGGCAGTGTTTGAATTTTTTGCCACTCCCGCACGGGCACGGATCGTTGCGCCCGACATTATCAAACAGGCCGACATTCTCAATCGGTTGGGGCGGGGCATTGCGTCCCCCGGCGGTTTCGACACGGCCATCTTGCGCCTGCGGTACGGGCATCGACGCGGCGGCTTCTGCGCCACGTCCGGCCTGGATATTGCTCAGGCTGCGCTGCAAAATCAGGGCGGGGGCGCGGCGGGTGGGTGGCTGCTGTTCGCGCGGGGCCACCCGGTAAATATCCTGCACGACCTTCCCCTTGATTTCCTCTTGCAGCGCGTTCCACATTTCATAGCTCTGGCGCTGGTACTCGACCAATGGATCGCGCCCACCATACGCGGTCAGTCCAATCCCTTCTCTTAGTATATCCAGATCGGTCAAATGGCGCTGCCAGAGTTGATCGACCACATTGAGCATGACGCTCTTTTCGGCCATCGCCATCCAAGCCGGTGTAAAGCGCTCGATTCGTTCGGTATACACGCGCAGCGCGCCCTTGACCAGCAGCAGTTCGATTTCGTCGGAATCACCAAGCTGGCCCATTGTTGCCGGGTTGATGTCTTCCGGCACGGGGTAGATCAGCAGCGCCGCGCGGTGCAGTTCCTCTAAATCCCAATCCACCGCATCGCCCGCCAGATGCAGCTTGCAGATCGCCTGAATTTGCTCGGTGATCATGTGTTGCAGTTGGTCGCGCAGTTCGCCATTTTGCGCGCTGAGGACCATGCGACGCTGGTTGTAGATCGTTTCGCGCTGCTTATTCACCACATCATCGTATTCGAGGACTCGTTTACGGATGTCAAAGTGATGGCCTTCGACGCGAATCTGGGCCTGCTGGATCGATTTGGAGATCATGCCGTGTTCGATCGGCATATCTTCGGGCATGTCGGCCCATTTCATGAAATTCTTGACGCGATCTCCGCCGAAGCGCCGCATCAAGTCATCTTCCAGTGAGAGGTAAAAGCGTGTTTCGCCGGGATCACCCTGCCGCCCGGCACGTCCGCGCAACTGGTTATCAATGCGCCGCGCTTCGTGGCGTTCCGTACCGAGCACGTACAGGCCGCCTTCCGCCAGCACTTTCTGGCGATGGACTTTGCATTCGGTTTTGGCTTCCGTCAGGACTTCGGCCCATTGTTCCGGCGTGGCTTCGGTTACATCACTATCGTAACGCCGGCGCAATTTTTCGCGTGCCAGCCCGTCCGGGTTGCCGCCGAGCAAAATATCCACCCCACGCCCGGCCATGTTCGTGGCAATCGTCACCGCGCCGGGGCGTCCCGCCTGGGCAATGATCACGGCTTCGCGTTCGTGCTGCTTGGCGTTGAGCACTTCATGGTGTACTTTGGCCTTATCCAGCAGTTTGGCGAGATGCTCGCTGGTTTCAATCGCCGCCGTACCGACCAGCACCGGCTGGCCGCGCTCCTGGCGTTCTTTGATGTCCTTAACCACCGCGCGCCACTTGGCCTTTTCGTTCATATAGACCCAGTCTTGCTTATCATCGCGGATGATGGGCAGATTGGTCGGAATCACGGTGACTTCGAGGTTATAGATTTCTTCGAATTCGTTCGCTTCGGTATAGGCCGTACCGGTCATCCCCGCCAATTTTTCGTACATGCGGAAATAGTTCTGGAAGGTGACGGTAGCGAGTGTCAGGTTTTCGCGCCGAACCTCAACGCCTTCCTTCGCCTCAATCGCCTGGTGCAAGCCTTCGCTGAAGCGCCGCCCGTGCATCATGCGCCCGGTGAATTCATCGACGATGATCACCTGGCCGTTCATGAGGACGTATTCTTTATCAAGGTGATAGTTCACATGGGCGCGCAGGGCGTTATCCAGATACGGGATCATGTCGGAGTTTTCCGGCCTGTAGAGATTATCGCCTTGCAACATCCCTTCCCGCGCCAGCGCGCGTTCGATTTTTTCGACGCCGCGTTCGGTCAGATAGGTGCTCTTATGTTTCAATTCCTCGACATAATCGCCGTCGGGGGCTTCCGCGTCGATGCTGTCCTGGCTGCTGGGTTCCAAGACTTTGACCAGCCGCGCAAACAGCGTATACAGATCGGATGGCAAATCGGCCTGCCCGGAGATGATCAATGGGGTTCGCGCTTCATCGATCAGGATGTTGTCCACCTCGTCCACGATGGCGTAATAGTGGCCGCGCTGCGAGAGGCGATTCAGGTCATGCACCATGTTATCGCGCAGATAGTCAAAGCCGAATTCGTTATTCGTGCCATAGGTAATATCGGCGTGGTAAGCGTCCCGCCGATCAATCGGTTCGAGGTTTTGGAACCGTGCATCTTCGCTCGGCCAGTCAGGATTGAAGCGGAACGAGTGCATATTTTCGTTGCCGCCCCGGTTCTGGATCACGGCGGAAGTCAGGCCCAACAGGTGATAGATCGGCCCCATCTGCTGCAAGCCGAATTTGGACAGGTAATCGTTGGGTGTAACCAGATGCGCGCCCTTACCCAACAGCCCATTCAGATACAGGGGGAGCGTGGCGCTCAACGTTTTACCTTCACCCGTTTTCATTTCTGCGATTTTGCCCTGGTGCAGCACAATGCCCCCGATCAACTGCACATCGAAATGGCGTTGCCCGATGGTGCGCACAGCAGCTTCGCGCACAAGGGCGAAGGCTTCCGGCAAAATGTCGTCTAAGGTTGCGCCCTGTTCCAACCGGGCTTTGAATTCGTCCGTTTTTTCGCGGAATTGCGCCTCACTGAGCGCTTGCATGGCCGGTTCGAGCGCATTGATT
The DNA here is from genome assembly GCA_016929355.1 of Anaerolineae bacterium. Taxonomy (GTDB): domain Bacteria; phylum Chloroflexota; class Anaerolineae; order Aggregatilineales; family Aggregatilineaceae; genus JAFGJA01. The sequence goes on from JAFGJA010000647.1 coordinate 15,208, forward strand.
TGTTCCACCACTTCGCGGTGGCGGTTGAGTTCGCGTTCATTGGGGTCGCCGAAAACTGCTTTGGCGATTGTTTTAAGCATAGTTCCTCACAAGTGCTAGATTGTATGGTCGAAATTATAGCATATTAACGAATGATGCGGATAGCGAGGGTACGCCATTCGCGCCTGCGGTCCCATTAAATATTGGTTAGAATGGCTCAAGGCGTGTGAAAGAAACAATCCTTTAATGTATTTTTCGGAAATATACTTTATAATGAGCTTAAGCTGGGTCTAACTATCTTCCATTATTATCCCCTGCCAGCAGACGATGAGTGATTATCACAGGTAGATATTATGAAACGTTTGGCTGTTTTTTTGGTTGTGATCGGCAGTATTGGCCTGATCGCCCTCGTACAAACATCTGCGCCTACGTCAGCCCAATTGCCAGCCGAAAGCCCGCA
>JAFGJA010000648.1 GCA_016929355.1 Anaerolineae bacterium
ATTGTGCAGACGGCGGCCTTTGACAGCGCAACGGGCACGTTCTCGGTCCCGGCGCGTACCACGGCGGTGTTTGTGTTGGCGGAGTAATTGAATACAGTTTTAGCGTGGGGCAGACTGGTTGAAATAGGCCATACCTGCCCCGTTTTTTTGATCCTACCGCATACCCCTATCCATCATCCGAAACGTTTTGGACTTGACGAAACCTATGCCAATCGTCTACTCTAAAAACGTGGGTTGGGCATGTAAGGAGAAAAAAATTGTGCGCGAAAAACTGATTATTTTGTATGGCGAAGCGCGTGGAAACGCCTGTTATAAACGCTTGATGACGCTGCTCGATACCTTTCGCGCAGATCACCCTGAACTGGCCCAACGGTCAGCGCCGCCGGGTGGTGTATCTGAGCAAGATGTGATGTTGATCACCTATGGTGATACCTTGCTCGCGTCCGATGCGGCCCCTGAAGCGCCGTTGCAAACGCTGCACCGCTTCTTGCGCGCATATCTCGGTGACGTGCTTTCGGCGGTGCATATTCTGCCCTTTTTCCCCTATACGTCCGATTACGGGTTTTCCATCGTAGACTATAAAGCCGTGAATCCTGACCTGGGATCATGGGCGGATGTGCGCGCGCTCGGCACGACGTTTGACCTGATGTTCGACGCGGTGATCAATCACATTTCTGTGCAAAGTGCGTGGTTTCAGGGGTTTTTGAGCAGCGATCCGCGCTATCAGGATTACTTCATTGCGGTTGATCCCACCACCGATCTCTCACAGGTGGTGCGTCCGCGCGCGCTGCCCCTGCTGACTGAATTCGCAACCGCCGGTGGCCCCAAACACGTCTGGACGACGTTCAGCGCGGATCAAGTCGATCTCAACTATGCCAGCGAAAACGTGCTGCTCGATGTGATCGATGTGCTGTTGTTTTATGTCAGCCAGGGCATGACGTTTTTGCGGCTGGATGCGATTGCGTTTTTGTGGAAGGAGATCGGGACCAACTGCCTGCACCTGACCGAAACGCACCTGATCGTGCAGTTGATCCGTGAGGTGTTTGACGCGGTTGCCCCGTATGTCACGATCATCACCGAAACGAATGTGCCGCACGAGGAAAATGTGTCCTACTTTGGCGATGGCACAAACGAGGCGCAGTTGGTTTACCAGTTCCCGCTCCCGCCGCTAACATTGCACGCTATCGCTACCGGGAACGCGACGATCCTCAGCCAATGGGCAGCGAGCCTGGAAACACCTTCCGAACAGACGACGTTTTTCAACTTCACCGCGTCGCATGATGGCATTGGTTTGCGCCCCACTGAGGGTATTTTGCGCGAGGCAGATGTGGCGATGCTGGTGGAACGCACGAAAGCGCACGGTGGCGAGGCATTGGTTCGCACCTTGCCGGATGGATCAACCAGGCCCTATGAACTCAATATCAACTACTTTGACGCGCTTTCCGATCCCGCCGCCGATGAGCCTATTGCGCGGCAGGTGCAGCGCTTCATGGTGTCGCAGGCGATCCAATTGGCACTGGTGGGGATGCCGGGGATTTACGTTCACAGCTTGCTCGGATCGCGGAGTTGGCGCGCAGGGATCGATCTCTGGGGCGAATTACGCGCCATCAACCGCGAACAGTTGCCCGTTGCGGCGCTTGCAGCCGAATTTGCCGATCCTGATTCGCGGCGCAGCCAGGTCTTGGCGGCCTACCGCCATTTGATCACGATCCGCCGCCGGGAAAAAGCATTCCATCCCAATGGTGAGCAGCAAGTGCTTGATCTCGATCCGGTGGTGTTTGCGCTGCTGCGCACAGCGCTGGCGGGCGATGAGCAGATCGTTGCTTTGCACAATGTCGCCGACGCGCCGGTCACGGTTGATCTGCAACGCATCCCGCTTGATTCCGTCACCACCTACACCGATCTCATCACCGCTACGCCGGTTCAGGCGGACGCCAAATTAGAATTACAGCCCTATCAAATTTTATGGCTCAAGGCATGAGGTTCCATTATGAATATAGGCTTTGTTTCGACGCGGATCGCGGGGGTTGATGGCGTTTCGCTGGAGATCGAAAAATGGGCGACGGTTCTAACGCGCCTGGGGCATACTTGCTATTTCATGGCGGGCGAATTGGCTACCGATCCGCAGCGCAGTTTAGCCGTCCCTACCTGTCATTTTCAGCACCCGGCGATCAAAGCGGTGCATGATGCGGCGTTTAGCGGCTCCACCGAATCGCGCGATCTCTACCGGCGTATTGCAGATTTGGCCGGGGCGATCAAGGCGCAGTTGTATGCTTTTGTGGATACCTACCACCTCGATTGCATTATCCCGCAGAACGCCCAGGCGATCCCGATGAACATCCCGCTTGGTGTGGCGCTGCGCGATTTCATCAACGAAACGCATATTCCCACCATCGGCCACCACCACGATTTTTATTGGGAGCGGGATCGGTTTTTGGTGAACCGGATTCCCGATATTCTCAGGACCGCCTTTCCCGCCGAGGGCACGTCGATCCAGCATGTGGTGATCAGCACGGCGATGCGGCAGGAGTTGTTCATTCGCCGCAAACTGACCGCGACCTATATCCCGAACGTATTCGATTTTGCCCATCCGCCCGCGCCGCCGGATGAATACAGCCGGGGCTTTCGCGCCGATTTTGGCATCGCTGAGGGTGACGTGCTGATCTTGCAGCCGACGCGCATTATCCGCCGCAAGAATATTGAGCGCGCGGTGGAACTGGTCGAACTGCTGCAAAAAAGTGACGACTCGCGCCGCTATCAGTTGGTGGTGACGGGTTACGCGGGGGATGAGGGGGGCACATATTTTGATTGGCTGCAACGCTTCACGGTGCGCACCGGGATCACGGCGCAGTTCATCGGGGAACGGGTGGGACAGCGCGGTCAGACGGCTGACGGATCGCGCACCTATGGCCTGTGGGACATTTACCCGAATGCCGATCTGGTGACGTATCCGAGTTCGTATGAGGGGTTCGGCAATGCGCTGATCGAAACGCTCTATTTCCGCATCCCGCTCATGACTAATGCTTATCACGTCTATCGCGCAGACATCCAACCGACGGGCATCCAGGCGATTGAAATTTACGAGGACGTGATGCCGGATACGGTGGAAGCGGTTAAAGCGCTGCTGAACGATCCCGGCAAGATCGCGCAGGTGGTGGAGCATAATTACCAGATCGGTGTCGAGCATTTTTCGTATGAAGTGTTGCAGGATCGTCTTGTGTCATTGCTGCCTTAAACCCGTAGTGTTTTGGGGATTTGCTTTTTTCGGTAAGTGCGGTATCACTGGCTGAATTTCGTTGCACTCGGAAAGTTAAGGGTACTGTGCTTAATCGTCTTCTCACTTCGCGCATCGGCCAGCAGTTTGCCGGTACAACACTTCAGGCGCGGATGATGCGCGGGACCAGTGGCACGTTTGCGCTGCGGGTCGGCAATGTCGCGCTCAAATTCCTGAC
>JAFGJA010000649.1 GCA_016929355.1 Anaerolineae bacterium
CAGGCTATGCAGCTAAAAAGGACGGTAAACCGCCCTTCATCCATTGCGATCTGCTTATCCCAGCAATTTCTCCAACGCCGCCAACAGCAGCAGCACATTTTCTGCGCGCGCGGAATAACCCATCAGGCCGACGCGCCACACCTTGCCGCCGAGTTCGCCCAAACCGCCCGCGATTTCGATGTTGTAATCCACCAGCAGACGCTTACGGATGGCGAGTTCGTCCAGGCCATCAGGAATCCGCACGGTGGTCAGCGAGGCGAGGCGGTTTTCGAGCGGGACATGCATCGTCATGTCGATAGCTTCGAGTCCGTCCCATAACATTTCCGCCATGCGACGATGCCGCGCCCAGCGCGTCTCAAGCCCTTCCTCCGCGACCAGACGCAGACTCTCATACAGCGCGTAATTGGCCGAGATCGGCGTGGTGTGATGGTACTTGCGCGGCGCGCCCCAATAATCGCGCAGCAGGGTTAAGTCCAGATACCAGTTAGCAACGGGCGTTGCGCGGTTGTTCAGTTTTTCCACCGCACGCGGGCCAAACGTCACCGGGCCGATGCCGGGCGGACTGCTTAAGCACTTCTGCGATCCGGTGTAGCAAATGTCGATGCCGAGATCATCCACGCTGAACGGCACGCCGCCCAATGACGCCACCGTATCGACCAGCAGCAGGCCATCGTATTCATGCACGACTTGCGCGATCTCCGCGAGCGGCTGCATCGCGCCCGACGAGGTTTCGCCATGCACGATCATGACTACTTGGGCAGCGCGTTTTTCGAGCGCGGCGCGCACGTCCTCCGCGTTGAAGACTTCGCCCCAGGGCCGCGAGATCGTCGCAACGTCGGCCCCGTAGCGCTTCGCCATCTCCGCCAGCCGCAGCCCAAAATAGCCGTTGATGCAGACCAACACACGATCCCCCGGTTCGACGCTGTTCGCCACGCAGGTTTCCATCGCGGCGGTTCCTGTGCCGGAGATCGGGAGCGTCAAGTCGTTTTCGGTCTGGAACAGGTAGCGCAATAGCTCCTGAATCTGGTCCATCAATTTGACGAAGTTCGGATCAAGGTGGCCGACCATCGGCGCGGCCATCGCGCGCAGCACGCGCGGATCAACCATGCTGGGGCCGGGACCAAGTAAGACGCGCTGGGGCATATCCAGATCGGTAAATTTAGCAGCATCTATCGTCATGGTTCACAATATCCTTTCGTTTTGTCGTTGGTGATTTCAGGCGGTAGTATTACAGTAGCGCCGATCAAAAACTCTGTGGAATGGTTCCTATGCAACGTCGTATTGTACGGTTTTTGCTCATTTTTGGCATCATTTACGCAACCTTGTTCGGCGGTGAAGTCGAACATAACCCCCCGTTTCGTATCGCGCATCAGGTAATCGCCGCCGTGATCTTAGGCGGGTGGTTGATCGTGCTGCTGCGCCAGAAGCGCCCCTTTCCGGCGACTCCGTTCGATGCGCCCCTGTTGGCGGCGGGCGTCTTCTGGATGATCGCCGCGCTGTTCTCCCGCGATCCGCGCACCAGCCTGGAATATACGTGGCCGATCTGGGTACATATTCTGTTCTTTTACCTGTTTGTCGATCTCATGCGGCGCAGCGTGACTATGCAGCGTTGGATCATGGAAGGCGTCTTTATGACGGCGGCGTTGGTCATTTTGATCACCGCGTTTGAGATGGTAACATGGTATTTCGGCCTGGGGATTCTGCCGCAGTTTGCGCAGAGTTGGCCGGAGTTGTTCGGCTTCACCATCCCGCCGCAGATTCACGAAGCGTCGATGGGCCTCAACTACAATAATCCAACGGCGGCGTATTGTCTGATCGTAATTCCTCTGGCGCTGGCCGGATCGCTGACCATGCCGCAGCGCGATCTCAAGTGGGCGCTGCGCGGGATCGTTGGCAGTTTGCTGCTGGTCGCCTTAGCCACGCAGTCACGCGGCGGTTTGATCGGCTTAGTCATGTTGATCGGCATGATCACGTTATTGTGGCTGCTGCGCCCGGAAACACGCGCGCGCTTCCCGGCTATATTGCAACTCGTACTTGCCCCGCGCGTCTTGCTGCCGGTGGCGTTCGTGGTGGCAACCGTTGGCGTTGGCGTTGGCTTCTGGTTGTTTGCGGTTGATCCCGCTCATCCTTCCGGGGCGGATGCCTCACGGGTTGATCTGTGGTACAGCGCGGTGGAGATGTTCGCAGATCACCCGATCATTGGCGTAGGGCCGCGCCAATTTGCCTCGAACCGGCTGTGGTATGGTCATGCCGCTACTTCCTACAGCAATTTGCCCCTGCAACATGCCCATAGTCTCTATTTTAACTGGTTGGCTGAAGGTGGTACGCTGGGCTTGGTGATTGGCTTCTGGCTCGCGGTGCGTTTCGGGCGCGTCTGGTGGCGGATGTGGTGCGCCGCCGATGCGATACGCCGCCGCCGTTTAGAGGGTGTATTGGCGGGATTGATCGCGTTTGCCACGCACAATCTGGTGGATACGTTTTTGCAGACGCAGTTCATGACGCTGATGGTCATCGTGGCCGCCTATACGGTAGCAGGTGGATCGCCGTATGACGCGCATCAACCGTCCCCCGTTAATGAACCAACCGCCGCGCCGCGTTTTCGCCGCCGGATGGTGGGGGGCGTTTTGGTCGCGCTGCTGATCGTGCAGATCGTATTTGTGCCTTTGCATCGTGCAGTCTGGGCGCACCAGCAAACCCTGGACATTTTAGGGGATCGTGAGCGGGATACGGTGGCTGATCTACAAACCGCGCTGGATCACAACCGCATGGCGCAGCGTTTTGATCCCTGGCACACCTTATACGTGCTGCAAGAAGCCACGATTCGCGGACGACTGGCCGCACACGATCCCGCGACGTATCTGGCGGATGCCATTAGCACGTATGAAGACGCGCTCGATCAGCATGACGCCTGGGCGCAGGGGTGGTTCAATCTCAGCGCGCTCTATGCCGAGGCAGGGCAGTATGATGACGCCATTCGTGCGGTCCAAACCGCGATCCAGTTCGATCCGATTCCGGCGCGTTATTATGTCTTGTTGGGCGACTATTACTTGGCAGTCGGTGACGAAACGGCGGCGTATGCTGCTTTTTCCCAGGCATTGCGCAAAATGCCCGCCTTAGTCTCGTCGGATATGTGGCTTGAGCCGACTCGTGCCGCCATGTTGCAAACGATCCGCACCGAAGCGGACGGGACGGGCTTCGGATTTGATCTGGCGCTGTATTCCGGCGACTTTGCAACGGCGATTGCGATGGCGCGTTCGCCCGGTGACGTGCCCGGTTTGCGGGCGCGGCACGATGCGTTATGGGTGAGTGATGATGCCGCACCGTGCCCCTGGTGTTATATCGCGCAGCGCACGACGGATGAACCGGAAGTCCGCGAGTATATGGTGTGGGCCGAACACTTGCTGCTGGATGATACGCTCACTGCACCGGATGATCTGGCGGCTGGTCTTACCGCCGAAAAAGCGGCGCGTGCGGCCCTGTTTCTGGATGAAAGCGGCGCGGGGTGGAGTTGGTATGTGCTGGCGCGGTTGGGCTTGCGCGGCGATCTCGCCGCCAGCGACGATCAGATTGATGAGTGGTTGGGGCGATCCGTGAATCTGCCAGGCAATTACAATTTCCGGTTTTCAACGACGGTTTACGGTTTGAATGCTAACCTGGATATTTTGCCGCAGGCGCGCACCCCGCGTATCAGTGCGCTGGTGTACGAACCCTGGCTGCTGCTGGCGGAACGGCACGAGGCGCGGGCCGAATGGGACGAGGCACGCTTGATCTATGACCTGCTGCTCGATTTTGCGCCGTATGATCAGGTGCTGCAAACACGTTTGGCGGCGCTGCCGGATGAGGTGCATTATGCCCCGGATTGATATGTCTCCGCCGATGTTAAGGGGCAACGCCAGTCTAGCATAAAACCTGTCAGGCGGACTCAGTTTTAGAACGATTTTCCGGTGCTTCCACGTACCGGATCGAAACGAAAAACGCCGCTATGACGGAGAGCAACGCCACGATGAAGATCGCTTCATAGCCCAGCGCCTCGACCAGCATCCCGCCGGGAATCGGCGCGAGCAGCAGGGCAACGGCATACACCGTATTAAACAGGCCCGAATAGATGGGACGTTGATCGGGCGTGGCATACATAATGACCCAGTTCACAAAGCTGAATTCCAGGAAACCACTCACAATCCCCATGACGATAAAGGCGATGTAGAGCGGCGCTGGACCGGTACTGGCGGCAATCAAGGCGAAAATGGGTTGCAGCATCCCCAATCCCAGACCGAAGCGCACGATGAAGGTCGTTCGACGATCTCCAATCCGTGCGAACAACAG
>JAFGJA010000650.1 GCA_016929355.1 Anaerolineae bacterium
CCCCCTCCCTGCCTGCGGGGAGGGGGCCAGGGGGTAGGGTCAAACAAGCGAAATCAAGGCAAAAATTCCTTAGCTTAATGCCTATGGAGCCAAGTCCCTCCCTGCCTGCGGGGAGGGATTTAGGGTGGGGTCAATAAAAGACACAAAAAAAGTGCAAAGATAGAGTAAAGATAGTTATCAGGTTAAAATCTATCTTAACGATCACACGCCCGCCCATGTTCATGTTGTCCGAGCAGGCAAAGAAGCACGAGTCGGATTGGACCCTATCGTCATTTACAACAACTGGGGTTTCAATACTCGTGAACTCTCGCAGATCCAAAACATCATTGAGGCAAATCAAAACCGGCTGTTAGCGGAATGGGATAACTATCATCCTGAGCGATAAAAGGATCGAATATCATGAATAATCCTTTCGAATTCAATCCCGGAACAGATCGCCCTGTCGAAGTCATCATTCGGGACGAAAAAGTATGGGTGACATTGGCTGATGGTCGCGTCATTGCGAATCCGCTGCACTGGCATCCCTGGCTAGCCAATGCAACGCCTGAACAGCAAGCTAACGTCGAACTGAACGTTTTTAGCGTAGATTGGCCCGATCTTGATGAAGGACTTGATATTGAGGGGATGTTGCGTGGCATCCGTCCGCGCTTTTCAACTGAAAGCGAAATCGCTCAACCGGGATAAAGCAAAATCCCTCCTGCCACCCTATAATGAAAATGAGAGTCGCCCGGCTCTCATTTTTTTGCGCCTCGTCTGGAGAACATAGTTTATGCCAACGCGGTGTTGTTCGTCGGGGTGTGGCTGATCGTGCAGTAGGCATGGGATATGCCGGATTCCCCCTCTCCGTGCTTGGCGAGGGGGCCAGGGGGTGAGGTATGGCGCTTCACGCCTCGCCCTTGCCACTATTGCTGTGTTGCAGATCAAACAACAGCGCCACCTCATCACACGCCTGCTGGAACGGACACGGCGCGCAATCCCGCCATACCTTTTCGGGGAAATTGGCGACAAAATCGCGTTTGAATCCGGCGCGCTCAAACAAACTCGCGGCGCGCGTCAGCGTCAAGACTCGTTTCATACCCGCCGCCCGCGCCATCGTCACCGCCGCCGCGACCAGTTGACTCGCAATGCCATTGCCGCGATACGCCGGATTCACGGCTAAGGATCGCACTTCGCACAAACGCTCGTTGAAATACACCAGCGAGACACAGCCCGCCACCATGCCATCTATATCCGCAACCAACCAATCCTTGAGGCTGACCCGGATATTTTCCGCCGAACGCGGCAGCATCCGTCCGGCGCGCACTTCGTCTTCAAACAACGCGATAATTGCGTCTACTTCGTCTAGCTGGGGGTGGCGAATGATCATTATAGCTCCGTCAAAATCGTTTCGAGTTTGGTCATGAATTGGTCAACGTGCGTTTCTGCGATGATGTACGGCGGCAGCAGGCGTAACACATTCGGCCCCGCATTGAGCAGCAGCAGACCGTGATCAAAGCCCTTTTGCACGATGGGCGTTACGTCCATATCCATCGCGACGCCGATCATCAAGCCCTTACCGCGCACTTCGAGAATATGCGGCGAGTTGAGTTCGTGCAGCCGCTCCATGAGCAGATCGCCCATGTGCGTGACATGCGCCAGCAGCGCCGGTTGGCTGACTCGCTTGAGGACCACTTCCGCCGCGCGACACGCTACCGGCCCCGCCGCGAATGTGCTGCCATGATCGCCCGCCCCCATCACATTCGCCACCGCATCCGTGACCAGCGTCACGCCGATGGGCAGCCCGCCGCCGAGCGCTTTCGCCACCGTCATCATGTCCGGCGTCACGCCGTAATGCTCGTAGGCCCACAATTTACCCGTGCGCCCCATGCCGCATTGAATCTCGTCAAAGACCAGCAGCGCGCCGTACTGATCGCAGCGCGCACGCACCGCTTGCAGAAAGTCGAGATTCGCCGGGTTGATGCCGCCTTCACCCTGGATCGGTTCAACAAACACCGCGCACGTATCCGGCCCGATGACCTTTTCCGCCGCCGCAATGTCGTTAAACGGCGCGAAAGACGCACCCGGCATCAGGGGGCGGAATGGCGCTTGATATTTTTCGCGCGCAGTGAGGGCCAATGATCCCATCGTGCGCCCATGAAAACTACCCGTAAAAGACACGACCCCGGTTTTGCCGGGACCGTGTTGGGTGCGTGCGTATTTGCGCGCGAACTTGATCGCGGCTTCTACGGCTTCTGCGCCGGAATTAGCGAAATAGACCTTGTCCGCGAAACTGAGATTAACCAGCCGCTCGGCCAGATTCGCCTGGGGCGCGGTGTAGTACAAATTACTGACGTGGCTCAACGTGGCGATTTGTTCGCTGACCGCCGCCGTGAGTTCGGGATCAGCATGACCGAGTGCCGCCACCGCGATCCCGGCGACGAGATCAAGGTACTCGTTGCCCTCGGAGTCGGTGACGATCATGCCTTTGCCGGACACGAGCGTAAAGGGCGGGCGTCCGTAAGTGTGAATCACGTTGTCTTCGGTTTTCTGCGGGATGTTGTTCATAGATAATGCCTCACAAAAGTTATAATGGAGAAAACAAATAGATTCCGCATGATCCTGTAGGGGCAAACCAATGTGTTCGCCCTGGGCCGACCAACGTGTCGGCCCCTACTAGTCTTTAGTCGATGCACAAGATCACCAAGCGCGCTCAGACAAAAACTAATCACTAAAAACTTAGAACTAACAACTTCTACGCTACAAATACCGTCCCCGTCCCGGCGCTGAGTCCGGTCAGGTCGGTGATAATCGCTCGCCGGACACCCTTCGCTACAGCATCGAGCGCCGCCGTAACTTTGGGGATCATGCCACCCGTGATCACGTTCTGCGCGATCAGATCGTGCGTTTCCGCAACGGTGAGCGTTGGGGCCACAGAGTCCTTAACCAGCACGCCGGGCACATTGGTTAAAAACGTGGCGTGGGCCGCCGTGACTGCCGCCGCAATCGACCCTGCCGCGTGATCGGCGTTCACGTTATAACTGCCCGCCTCGCCCATCGAGATCGGAGAAATGACCGGCACAACGCCTTGCGCACACAGATCGAGCAGCACATCAGCGCGCACCGTCACGATCCGCCCGACGCGGCCCATATCCAGCGACCAGGGTTCGACTTGCAGCAGGCCACGATCCACGCCGCTCATGCCGAGCGCATCCACGCCTGCGCGCAGCAGCGCCAGTGTCAGCGCCTTATTGACCTTGCCGGAGAGCATCATTTCCGCGACTTCAAGCGAGGCTTCATCGGTCACGCGCTGCCCATTGACGTAAACCGCCTGCAAACCAAGCTGCTCCTGCAAGCGGCTGATCGATTTGCCGCCGCCATGCACCAGGATACACGGCGTCTGCTGGTTGATCTGGGCGATAGCCTGCGCCAACGCGGGAATAAACCCCGGTTGTTCGAGATCGTTGCCGCCGACTTTGATAACGATAGGTTGCGTATTGGTATGCATGTATTGTTGGCTCCTAATGTCTTCTTACCTCATCCCCTGGGCATCTGGTTGCTGCCCCCTCAGTCTCTGCTGGAATCAAGCACATGACCTGACTGAGAGGGGGCCGGGGGGTGAGGTTACAGTCCGGCGGTTTCGGGTAGATCGAACAGGATATTGAAATTCTGCACCGCTTGCGAGGCTGCGCCCTTCAGCAAGTTATCAATCGTGCAGACCGCGATCAGCAGATCGTCCGTGACCGGCGTCAGCGAGATCGCCGCGTGGGGCGTGCGGACGACGTGCCGCAGCGTTGCCAGTTCGCCCGCCGGGAGGACGTTCACCAACGGTTCATCAGCATATTGATCCTGAATCGCTTGCAGCGCCGCGTCCATATCTGTCACCTGTGCGTACAGCGTCGTCAGGATGCCGCGATCCGTCGGGATCAGGTGCGGCGTGAAAATCAACTGCCCGGTGAAATTGCCCGCTTTGTCAATTTCTTGCTGCATCTCGCTCATGTGACGATGCACCTGCCCGATGTTGTACGGCGAAAAATTGCCGTGAATC
>JAFGJA010000651.1 GCA_016929355.1 Anaerolineae bacterium
ATCTTTTCGGCGCATGGTATCCTCTCTTTCTTTAGCAAAATTGAGTTTACCATGCGTTTCTTTTCTTAGCTTAATGCTTATGCCCCCCGCCCCCCTCGCCATGCGTGGAGAGGGGGAGTCAGGCGAAGTGTTAAGGCCCCTCTCTATCGCATGGGGAGGGGCTAACCAGCATTGAATTGCCCCTATACCTCGTCATGATCACGCGCTGCCGGTTTCTTCCGGCTGGAAAAATACAGCGCCGTGCCGATCAACCCCCAGATCACGCTCACGGCCATGATCACGATCTGGCTGGGGCTGAAATCGCTGCTGCCACCGGACGTACCGCTCACATCAGTGATGATCGGCGTTTTCTCAGCCTCGCCTGCGCTATCCGCGTCGGCGGGCGAGTCTGCCAATTGCACCATATCGGCCTCAACCGGAATCCGTACCCAATCGCCATGTCCCGCCTGCCGGACCTGAATCTCCCACGTACCGAGATTGGTCGTATCCACGATGAACGCATACCGCCCCTCGGCATCGCACAGCCCGGTGAGCCAGGGCGTCTTCGCGTTATCCGGCGTATAAACCGTGACCTGCCCCTCGCTCATCGCCTCGCCGCTATCAAATGCCGCCGTGATCGTCACCAAGGCCGCCGGAATCTGCGTCAGGTGATAGGTTACGGTCAAGCTATCCGTTTCCAATTCGATCCCTTTGGTGAGATCAATATCGCCTTCCTGAATCGGGAAACGGAGCAGCGCGGTTTGCTTGTCATGCGCTATCTGCACGATCCAGATGCCGGTTTGCTGCACATCCGGCATAAGCGCTACATGCCCGGCTTTGTCGGTTTCAGTCGTGGTCCAGGGGATCGAACTCTCACCCGGCGCGAAAACGGTCACTTCCGCCCCGCTCAACGCTGCGCCGGAGGTTTGAGTCGCATCCAGATCGATTTTCAACGCCATGATCGGCGCGAGTTTGTATTCGATGATGACGCCATGCGCGGCGGCGGGTGTGGCAGGCAGCGCCGCCCCGCACAAAACAACCAGCATTAAAATGAGCGGTATGTGTTTCATAGAAGATATTCCCTTTTACAGCGACATGATTTACCGTGTCTTATGGAGAAATCAAATAGATTTCGCCTGATCTTGTAGGGGAGCACCAATGTGTGCTCCCGGCAACTCAACCGGGCGGACACGCTGGTCCACCCCTACATAAGACGCTTTTGAATTGATTTCTCCATTAGCTAGCGCCTACTCGTGCTGACCGTAGCCGCTCACCGCCTCATAACAGTGACCTTCACCTACATGGCCCAACGTCGGCAGAATATCGACTACCATCTGGTAATCCGCCGCGCTCAACGCCGCTTCAAGCGCCGCCAGATCAACATCAATCTGACCATCTGCCGCCAGCGCAGCGAACGGCGCAAAGCCCGGCGCGCCTTCGTTCAGCCCATCATCAAGCGGCAGATCGCCATCACCAAAGATATGATCGAAGTGGAAGGTCATTTCCAGATCGGCCACGTCGTCGGCATCCAGAATACCTTTGCGTTCGTCGCCCACGTATTCGCCGCAGATGTAGGTATACGCTTGCTCGATCTTGATCGTGAATGTGAGCGTTGTGTCTTCTTTAGTCGCTGTGCCGACAACGAACAGGCTATACCCGGCAATGTCGCCAACTTCATCGCTTATCTCGCTGCTTATTTCACTACCTTCCGGCACAGGAACCATTGCCCACGTCAGCGCATTGTAACGGCCCTCCGGCGCGGCGACTTCAGCCACCAGAATTGGCTCGGCGTCCTCATCACCTGCCGCCAGATCGATTGTATACACATCGGGCAAATTTGCCTCATTGATCACGCTGATCTCGTCGCCCATCACCGCTTCATAGGGCGGATCGGTCTGGTAGGCGGCGATTGCGCCCAACGTAATGTAAACGTGATCAAACGTGATCGCCCACCCATCTTTTGAGACAAATCCTTGCCGGACAAAATCCTCACCGTTGGCGTAGATTGATAATGTACCTGTCGCATCCTGGGCAAAGCTGGCGCTGGTTCCCATGAGCAGCAGCCCGATCAGCAGCAGTCCAAATGCTCGTGTTTTAAACATATTCAAGTCTCTCCGTTCTTTTTTTTGTAATAAATTACATCTGTATATTATAGCAAAAAATTCATTAGAAACCAATTTGGCGTGAATTATTTGGCGAAAGGGCTATAATGGAGCGGATTTAACCCTACTTTACGATTCAGGAGTTTTTGGATGAATCCCTACGAATTTGTTGCAGCAAATCAAGCCCAGTTTCTGGAACAACTGAAAGACTTAATCCGTATTCCAAGCATCAGCACGATGAAAGAGCATGAAGGCGACATCCGGCGCGCAGCCCAATGGCTGGCCGACGACCTACAAGCCATCGGTATGACGCGCGTTGCAGTGTACGAAACAAAACGTTACCCGATTGTGTACGCGGAATGGCTCGGCGCGGGCAACGATGCGCCCACCGCGCTGGTCTACGGGCATTACGACGTGCAGCCCGCCGACGATCCCGATGGGCAGTGGTTGAGCGATCCGTTTGAACCGGACATCCGCGATGGGAATCTGTACGCGCGCGGCGCAACGGATGACAAAGGGCAAACTTTCGTTCACCTCAAAGCAGCCCAAGCGCTGTTACAGGCGGGCAATATGCCGGTCAATATCAAATTTGTGATCGAAGGCGAAGAGGAATCCGGTTCAGACAGCGTGCATGGTTTTGTGCGCGACAACGCCGACATGCTCGCCTGTGATGTGGTGATGGTGTCGGATTCGCATATCCTCGGCCTGGACCAACCCTCGATTGTGTCCGGGCTGCGCGGCATGACCTACCTTGAGATCGAAGTCTGGGGACCGGATCACGATCTACATTCCGGCATTTACGGCGGGATCGTACATAATCCGGCGCAGGCGTTGGTCGAGATTCTGGCGAAACTGCATCACGACGATGGCCGCATCGCCGTGCCCGGTTTTTACGACACGGTGCAAAACTTGAGCG
>JAFGJA010000652.1 GCA_016929355.1 Anaerolineae bacterium
AGTTCCGGCCCGGCTTGCCACTGGTTCTGATCATCTGTCACCGGAACCCAATTGAGTTCCACCGCAAAAATGATAATCAAGACCGGTCCGACCACAATCGCTGGCGTCGCCTGATTAAAGATGGCGAAAAACATCGCCGCATAATCAATAATCGTATTGTGATAGATGGCGGCCAATACGCCCAACGGAATGCCCAACGTAAAGCCAAAAATGACCGCAAAAATGCCAACTTGCGCGGATACCCAGAGCCGGGATGTGATCTCGTCTTTCACCTGGACATTATGATCGCGGTTTTCCAGGCTCAGCGAGGGGCCAAAATCGCCCTGGATTGCGCCCCAGATGTAATTGAAGAACTGCGAATCCAGCAGATCAATGCGAAACACGTCTTCCGTTTTTTCGATCAGGGAGCCGCCCGGCCCGCCCGATACCACTCGTGTTTCCGCGTGATACCCGGCGATCTGCCAATCATCACCATCAGGATAGTAGCCATCATTCCGGGTATTGAACACCACCGGCTTATTCAAGCCAAATTTTTGCTCAAGCTGGCGCACGACATATTCGGGCACTTGTTTATTCCCGGCATAGTCAAAGGGACCACCCGGCATCAAGTGACTGAGGGTGAATGTCACCAGCATGATCGCAAACAAGACCGGAATCGCCGCCAGTAAGCGCCGGATCAAAAATTTGCCCATACCTGATCCGCGCCTGCGCAGGGGTTGAGCAGCACGCCTACCGGAGAGTCGCCGTACCAGACCCTTTGATTTTTCGTTTTGCTCGCTCATCGGCCTTTACCTCTCGTCATCAGCCAGCACCAAATCTCTGCCCAACGCATAGCCACTGATCAGGCTGGTTTCTGTGGTGTCATAAGCGATCACCGGGCGCGATGTGCCGCTTGCATCTTCTTCATACGTCACGATGGCAGCTTGCCCCTCACATTCGACAGTGAAATAGAAGATAAAGCGGTTACTGGTCCGGGCTTTGTCCAGCATAACGCCCGTAACGCGCATTCCATCCGCGTACAAACAGCGCCCGGTATACAGCGTGTAATCGCCAATCGCTGACGCGCCGGTAATGTTTGCCGGAATCCGCGCGTATTGTAATGCGGTGATTTCGTCGGTCATCACCGCTTTGCTGCTTGACTTGAACTGCACCAAATCCCCCGGCACATAGTCCAATGGACCTTGCAAATAGGTTTGTTCGATCCAGCCCTGTTGGGATTCAGTGGTGAGACATGCGCCGGTATCGTCCGTTTCCGTGCAGCGTTCGCAGACGATTTCGTAATACACCTCGTCCCCCACGCCTTGATACGCTAACACATCTGCCGTGACCTGTGAGTCACACTGCCCAATGACGTTGTTATCTGCGCCCTGCAAAATCACCGGGCCGGGTTCGCCTGTCAGATAAGCCGGGGGCGTATATTCCACAACCTGACGAGTTTCCGCCTCACCTTCGGCTGAGGTTTCATCGGCTGTCGTGGTATTGGCTTGATCATCTACGGTATCCGCGTTTTCCTGATCATCAGTCAGCGCGACCTCACCCGCCGCGTCCGATGGTAATTCATCCGCAAAAACGAATTGTGCCGGCACATAGATGATCACGAAATCATCAGGCGCATAGGTTAGCGGGCCAATCAGATTAGCTTGCACAACCCACCCCGCCAGGTCGTCACATTGGACATTGTAGTAAGCGGTGTCCTCAATGCGCTTGGCTTCGAGAATGTCAAGAACTGCCCCATCCGCACATTCGCCGCTCAGATTATCGTCTGTCGCGGGGGCGGGTTCACTCGCCAGCGCGACAGCACTGCCACCATCAGCCGCCGCCAGCGCGCGATCATCAACTTTCACCTTCACTGGGCCAAATAAACTCTCGTTGCCCACATAGCCCTTATTGCCCGCCGGACATTCGATGAGGTAATACACTTCTTTGGCTCCGTCACCATCCGCATCAGCAACCTGAATGTTTTGCACATCCACCACCGTTTCCGGCAAACATTGCATGAAACTGATCATCGGTTGGAACGTCGCCTGATCGAGCAATTGGAGCGGTTGGCCGGTTGCGGAAACGGTGAGCGCGAGGTCTTGCTGCTGGAACTTGAGCGGTCCCGCCAGCCGGTTCTCAGCCGCCCACCCCGCAGCCCCGGCACAATCGACCAAATAGTAGATGATGCCTTCTGCGCCTTCACCCACATATAAAATCGTGGCGGATGAGTTGCTTTCGCAGATCGCTTTGGAATTCAACAGATTGCTCGCCAGGGGTTCAGGATACAGCGTCATATTGAAGAAGGTAAACCCTTCCTCATGGGGAGCCAGCACGGTTTCCAATAACTCGAAGCGCGGATTGTCCACTGTGGGAATCTGGGTCGGAGTCGAATAAGGCGTTAACTCAAACACGCCGGGAACCTGCCCGGAATAGCAGGCCAGACTCGCCAGCATCAGACTGATAATCACCAGCATGAGCGCCCCTGAAACACGCATACCCGTTTTTCTCATGGTCAATGCCACTCCTGTTTAATTGCCGCGCATACGGGGATCGAGCGCATCGCGCAAACCATCACCCAGGAAATTGAACGATAACGTCGTAAGGACCAGCGCCGTACCAGGAACCAGCAGCAAATGGCGATTGGAGAACAGCCCCCCGCGATCCCGCACTTCACTGATCATCGATCCCCAACTGGGCGTACCGGGTTGGACGCCTAAGCCGATGAAACTCAAGCCCGCTTCCAAAAAGATATAACCGGGGATCGCCATTGTTTCCAATACGATCAAGGGACCGAGAATATTGGGCAGCAAATGCACAAAGATAATGCGCCGGTTGCTGGCTCCTACCGCGCGGGCTGCCTCGACAAATTCCTGTTCGCGGTAAGAAAGCACCATGCCGCGCGCCTGCCGCGCCATACCGATCCAACCCAATGCGCCCAACGCAAAGAACAGGAACAACAAGCCGCCTAAATCTTTGTTGAGGTCTAACAGGAATCCGGCAATACCCTGCTGATCAGCATCTTGATAGGTGCGAGCCAATTCAGTGAAATACACCTGCAACAAAATGATAATGACAATGCCCGGCAGCCCGTACAGGAAATCAATAAACCGCATCATCAGGTTATCAATGCCACCGCCATAATACCCCGCAACAATGCCGTAGATCATGCCGATAATCATGCTGGTCATGGCCCCGATAAACCCCACCGCCAATGATACCTGTGCGCCATAAACGGTTTGCGTCAGCCAGTCTTTCCCGTCGCTGTCACCACCGAGTAGATAGCACCACTGTTCCTGGGTGGTATCAGGTTCGGGACGAAAACAGTATTTGTTTTGCACCTGCACCAGCACATCCGATTCCAGCCAGCCGCACCAATAGGGATTGCTGTCCTGTCCATCCCGCGCGCAGAGGCCCGGATCAGGATAAGCATCTTGCGGCGTTTGATTCGCCGGGTTGACCGTATGACGCGCAGCCGCCCCGCCCCGCGCATCCAACAAACCGAGTTGGGTCCAAAGCCCGGCAGTTAAGGCAATGAACACGATGATGATCAACATCACCAGCGCGATCACTGCGGCTTTATTACGCTTGAACAAACGCCATGAATCGATCCAGGGACTAACGCCTTCATGATGTTCGTCTTCTAATGAAATCGGCTTTGCACCTTCCGCAACGGCCATATTTCATATCTCCCTATCACGGTTTATGATTCACTGTAGCTCAATCTTAATGAAAGAAAAGGAAAAGGGCGAACTAGAGTTTCTAATCCGCCCCTTTTAGGTTTAATTTTTGCTGCGAGCTAGCGGAGGTGAGCTAGACGCGGTGGCATGCCACCCAATGTTCGGGCAATACTTCGACCAATTCGGGGTCTTGCTCGAAGCAAACGTCAACCGACACCGGACATCGGGTATTGAAGTTACATCCATGAGGAGGATTGATCGGGCTAGGCACATCACCCTTCAAAATGATACGCTGCCGTTTTTCCTCCACCTTAGGATCGGGCACGGGCACAGCCGACAGGAGCGCCTGCGTATAGGGATGCAACGGATTGGTGTAGAGTTCTTCACTCTCCGCAATCTCAACAATTTTGCCCAGGTACATCACGGCCACACGGTCACAAAGGTGGCGAACCATGCTCAAGTCGTGCGCAATGAACAGGTAGGTCAGGCCGAGGTCTTGCTGCAACTGCTGAAGCAGGTTTACGACCTGCGCCTGAATCGACACATCCAGCGCCGAAATCGGCTCGTCAGCAACAATAAATTTGGGATTCAAAGCCAGCGAACGGGCCAAACCAATACGCTGCCGTTGCCCACCGGAAAATTCGTGAGGATAGCGGCGAACAAAATAGGGATTCAAACCGACCAGTTCGAGCAGTTCCGCCACTCGTTCCTCACGTTCGCGCTTGGTCCCAATACCATGCACGACCAACGGTTCCGCCACAATACGCCCCACTGACATACGCGGGTTCAAGGAGGCGTAGGGGTCCTGGAAGACCATCTGCATCCGGCGGCGCATCCGGCGTAGCTGCTCACCTTTCAAGGTAGTGAGTTCTTGCCCTTCGAATGTGACACTGCCGTCAGTCGCGCGGTAAAGTTGAAGGATCGTGCGGCCAGTGGTGGATTTACCACAACCCGATTCACCCACGAGGCCCAGCGTTTCACCTTCGTAAATGTGGAAACTCACACCATCAACGGCTTTCACAGCCGCCACTTCGCGCTGAAAGACGATCCCGGATTTGATGGGAAAATACTTTTTGAGGTTTTTCACCTCGACCAACACGCGCTTATCGCCCGATTGGAACAAATTTTTTACTTCGTCTGGTTGTGTTTGAACATTAGGTGTAGTGCTGCTCATAACCGCCCTCCGCTTCAAGAACATTGACCCAACAGGCTGCAATATGATCTGATGCTGAATCCGGCATAACTTCTAGCACCGGATTCTCTTCGGTACAACGATCTATGCGGAATGGGCAGCGCGGTGCAAAAGGACACCCCTTCGGCAAAAAGCGCATATCAGGCGGTGTGCCTTCAATCGAAAAGAGCGCTTGTTTTTTCTGATCCAGACGGGGCAGTGATCCTAATAAGCCAAGTGTATAAGGATGGCGCGGATCGCCATAGACATCTTTCGCCGAGCCGCGTTCGACAATATACCCGGCATACATCACTTGCACGTTGTCAGCCAAACCAGCCACAACACCCAGGTCATGCGAAATCCAGATCATCGCCATCCCGATTTTGTCACGCAGACGGCGCACGAGGTCCAAAATTTGCGCTTGAATCGTTACATCGAGCGCAGTGGTCGGTTCGTCAGCGATCAACAACTGGGGATTACAGGATAAGCCCATAGCAATCATGGCACGCTGGCGCATCCCGCCGGAAAATTGGTGCGGGTAGTCATCCAAACGCTCTCTCGCCGAGGGAATACCAACCATTGCGAGAAGTTCGGCAGCGCGTGTGCGCGCTTGCTCATTATCCATTCCCAAATGTAATTTGAGCGCTTCGGTAATCTGACGACCAACCGTGAGCACCGGGTTAAGCGAGGTCATGGGGTCCTGGAAGACCATCGCAATCTCAGCGCCGCGCACCAAACGTTGTTGATTTTTGTTCAGCTTAAGCAGGTCGCGTCCTCTGAACACAACTTCACCCGACGCAATTTCACCGGGGGGTTGGGGAATCAAGCCCATAATTGAGAGCGCGTGAACGCTCTTGCCACAACCGCTTTCTCCTACGACGCCAAGAGTTTCACCTTCTTGCAATGCGTAAGAGATGCCGTTGACTGCATGGACTGTTCCCTCTTCAGTATGAAAACGGGTGGTGAGGTTTTTCACCTCCATTAAAACAGTCAAGAGTCTTTCTCTCCTTTTGTCGCCCCTATGACATGATCCCAGTGCGACGATAACAATAGATGCCATCCAAAAACTTTTGCGGAATTCTAAGTTAATTTCCGGCTGGCAGCAAACTTTTTATAATAACCGGGCAATTTTACCCATAAGTGAGCAATAATCAAAATGATGATTCAGTCGCAATGCCTTGCTACACGTTGTTGTACGTTGTCACACGCTATAGTGTATCGTGCGATTATTTGCCGGACATGGTTATCTTCTACATATGCTTATCCCGAAACCGATCATTTGGTTCAAATTTGCGCAAAATTGGGTCAGGGGCTTGACAATCATCTGGGGCGCGGCTAGAATGTTGGCACTTAACAATTGAATGTCTGTGCCAACAGCTATAAATGGAAGTAGTAAGTCATCATCGCAGCGAATCAGGGATAGTGCAAGCCTGATATTTATGCCCCCGATGAGCATAGCAGACTGAACTCGTCCAGGAGCTGCGCGGTTGACTGTACGATTAGCGTCAAGGTCGTATCCAGATCGCGCCGGATGCGCCCGTTATGCGTCATGAGTGGATGGCACGCCACACAACAAGGGCCCATAGCTCAGTTTGGGAGAGCGCCACAATGGCATTGTGGAGGTCAAGGGTTCGAGCCCCTTTGGGTCCACTCTTCGTTTTTAAGGTTACATATTGCCATCAACCAGGGTGGTACCGCGGAGTCCTCTTCGTCCCTGAGACGAATGAGGGCTTTTTTGTTTTTGGGCGATTTTACGTAATTCAATTGCTTTTTTCATGTTCTTTTTAGGTTGTTTTCTGTGTTTTGGTGTACAGTTTATATTAGGATGTGATGTATTGTAGAAACTGACAACGAAGGGAAACGATTGATGGCTGACAAAAAACGACACGCACTCACTGATCGACTTCGGGAATTACTCGATAACCTTAAGGAAGTGCTTGGTCCACGCCAGCCTGTACCGGCTCCCATCCCGGTTCCAACCCGCGACGACCCGTATCGCCATATGCGTCGTTAGTCGCTAACGAACCGGCTTTCCTCCACAATTTAATGTCATCAGTGGTGGACAAGCGGGAATCCGGTCCAGCGTACACTTGGGCCAGTTCGCCGCGTGTCCCTGCCTGTCTTCTGAGACTAGCCCAGGTATCCGGCGAATGTGCCGGTAACGTGGGCTATTTTTATTGTGGGAAAGGAACAACTGATGTCAGTATCAGCCACTAATGAATTAAGGATTATCTCCCTTCTCGCGGGCCGCCCATGCCGCGCCTGAGCAAGCGTGCGCGTGCGGGACTGGCAAACATATCCAGTTTGTGGACAATCAAACGGCAATTCATGTGCCGCTAACCTTTTCATGACTATACAACAACAAGTGGAGTGAACCTATCGATGGCAGATAAATATGTGCCACAAGAAATCGAACCCCGTTGGGCAAAACACTGGGAAGATGACGGGCTGTATAATTCGGAGATTGATCCGAATCGGGAAAAGTTCTACGCGATGACCATGCTGCCGTATCCGAGCGGCGATCTGCACATCGGGCATTGGTACGCGATGGCTCCTTCTGATGCGCGCGCGCGGTGGCTGCGCATGAAGGGCTATAACGTGCTGTTTCCGATGGGCTTCGACTCGTTTGGACTAAATGCGGAAAATGCCGCCATCAAGCGCAACATCCACCCTAAAACGTGGACCGAGAAGAACATGGAATACATGCGGCAGCAGTTGCGCACGATGGGCACGATCATCGACTGGCGGCGTGAACATGCGACCAGCCATCCCGATTACTACAAGTGGACGCAGTGGTTTTTCTTGCAGTTCTACACGCATGGGTTGGCTTATCGCAAAATGTCAGCAGTGGATTTTTGCCCGCAGTGTAATACCACGCTGGCCCGCGAACAGGTGTGGGGCGATGATCGTCACTGCGAGCGCTGCGGCACGCCCGTCATCAAAAAAGACCTGGAACAGTGGTTTTTCCGCACCACCGATTACGCCGAAGAACTGCTGGATCACAGCCACATTGACTGGCCGGAGCGCGTCAAGACGATGCAAACCAATTGGATCGGACGCAGCGAAGGCGCGCATGTGACCTTCCGTACCGAAGCCGGTGATCCGATTGAAGTCTTTACCACGCGCCCCGATACATTGTGGGGCGCAACCTTCATGGTCCTGGCCCCGGAACATCCGTTGGTCGATCAGATCACGACGGACGAACAGCGCGCCGCCGTTGCAAACTACATCGCGGAAGCGGCCCGCAAAACCGAAATTGATCGCACGGCGGAAGGCAAAGAGAAAACCGGCGTTTTCACGGGCGGTTACGCGATCAATCCGGTCAATGATGAACGCATCCCGATCTGGATCGCGGACTACGTGCTGATCAGCTACGGCAGTGGCGCGATCATGGCTGTGCCGTTTGGCGATCAGCGTGACTTCGAATTCGCGCGTGAATTCGGCCTGGCGATTGTGCCCGTGTTACGGCCTGCTGGACAGGATGCCGATCCGGTAGCCGACAAGATGGCAGAAGCCTACGAGGGACCGGGCATCATGATCAACAGTGGCCCGATCAATGGCATCGAACACAACGGTGAAAAGGGCAGCAAGAGTCCCGCCGTTGCCGCCGCAATCAAGATTCTGGAAGACAAAGAAATCGGTCATGGTGCAGTCAATTACCGTTTGCGGGACTGGCTGATCAGCCGCCAGCGCTATTGGGGCGCACCGATCCCGATGGTGTACTGCGACCAATGCGGCATCGTGCCGATCCCGGAATCCGATTTGCCCGTGCTGCTGCCGGATGATGTGGACTTCATGCCGACAGGTGAAAGCCCCTTGCGCTATCACGAGGGCTTTTTGCACACGACCTGCCCCACATGCGGCGGACCAGCCACCCGCGAAACGGATACGATGGACACCTTCATGTGTTCGTCATGGTATCAATTCCGCTACCTGAGTCCGCATTACGATGATGGCCCGTTTGATCCTGAAGAGGGCGCATACTGGCTGCCGGTAGACCAATATACGGGCGGAATCGAACACGCAACCATGCACCTGATGTATACGCGCTTCTTCACCAAAGCCATGCGCGACTGCGGCGTCTTCGGCCCGATGGATAATGTTGCGCAAGCAATGGGCCGCGATATGACCGGGATGTATGATGAGCCGATGTTGGCGCTGTTTAACCAGGGCATGATCCTGGGCGAGCCGCGCGACGGTGATCTGATCGTGGTGGAAGGCGCGTTTGCGGGTGAAAAATTCAACGCGACAAGTCTGAAAGTCGTTACATCAATAGACGACATCCCCATCGGACAGCAAACCGTGACTGGCGGCGAAGTGATGCGCCGCGTCGAGACAACGCTGAACGTGCGGACGCCCGATGGACGCGACGTGGTAATTGACACCTTTGACGATACGACCTTCGACATTCCCGGTTTTGAGAATGCCAACATCAACCAGATCAAACATCATCTGGAAGTTGAGAAAATGTCCAAAACACAGGGCAATGTCGTCGCGCCGGATGAACTGGTTAATGAATACGGTGCTGATACCGTCCGCGCGTACCTGATGTTCGCCTTCCGGTGGGAGCAAGGCGGCCCCTGGGATAGTCAGGGTATTCAGGGTCCGGCGCGTTGGGTGGAAGATGTGTGGAACATCGTCATGGGTGGTGCGCCGAATGGTCCCGCCGATCCCAAAGCAGAACGGGCGCTGCGCCGCCGTGTCCACCAGACGATCCAGAAAGTATCGGATGGCATGGAAACATTCAGTTTCAATACGACGGTGGCCGAATTGATGGCGCTGCGTAACGATCTGAAAACGGTTATCCGCGATCAGAACGTCAGCGCAACCGTTTGGAATGAAGCCATCGAAACCATGCTGACTCTGATGGCTCCTATCACCCCCTTTATCGCGGAGGAATTGTGGATCAAGACCGGGCACGAGTACAGCATCCATAACCAGCCCTGGCCCGCATTTGATCCCGAAATCGCCGCCGAAGATGAGATCACGCTGGTCGTCCAGATTAACGGCAAGGTGCGGGATCGCATCCAAGTGCCCGCCGACATCAGCGAAGAGGACGCGATCAAACTGGCGCTGGAATCGGAAGGCGCAGTGCGGCACATGGAAGGCAAAGAACCACGCAAAGTGATCTACATCAACCAGCGTGGCATGGTGAATATCGTCGTGTAACGGATTGGTTTTAGAACGTTTGTTGTGTTAACATGGAAGGCGACTCACATATCCTGAGTCGCTTTCTATTTGTTCTATCAGGTGAGCTATGGGCATACACGACCAACTCGAAGCATTTGTTGCATGGTGGCAGCAGTACTGCAAAGGTGACGAAAAAGGCGAAGCACAGATTTTTTTGGATCGCTTCTTTCAAGCCTTTGGGCATAAAGGTGCGCTCGAAGCGGGTGGAACCTATGAGGAACGGGTGCGTCGCAAACGGCACGGACATGAAGGGATCGTGTTTGCCGATTATGTCTGGCCCGGCCATGTCCTGATCGAGATGAAAAAGCGCGGTGAAGACCTCAGCCGCCATTACGATCAGCTTGAGGACTACTGGAAAAATCTGGAACGCAAACCGCCGTATGCTCTGCTCTGTAACTTTGATGAGATTTGGATTTATAGTTTCCCCACCCAATTTTACGATCCGGTTGATTGTGTTCGCATTGAAGACTTACCCCGGCGCACCGCCGCCTTAGAATTTCTGATTCCCGGCTCGCGCAAACCACCGGTTTTCCAGAACAATCTGGTTGAAGTGACAAAAAATGCCGCGCACAGCTTATCCGAAGTGTTCAAGTCGTTGGCACGGCGCGATAATGACCGCGCGGTGATCCAGCGTTTTATTTTGCAGTGTATGCTGGCTTTGTTCGCCGAGGATATTGGCCTGCTGCCGGATTCCACCTTCACCCGCATTATCGAAGAAGCGATGGACGGTGGTGAAGATGCTCACGACTTGATCGCGCTGCTATTCACCATGATGAATTCGCATGTTCCCAAAACGGTTGGGCGTTTTAGAGGAGTCGCATATTTTGACGGCGGCTTATTCAGTGAAGTCAACCCGGTACAGTTATATCCTGAAGATTTGCGGCTGCTGCGCGATGCCTCCCGCGAAAATTGGTCCCAGATTCGGCCTGCAATCTTCGGCACGATCTTTGAAGACAGTTTGGACAAAGACCAGCGTCACCAGATCGGCGCGCACTTCACCAGCGAGCAAGACATCAAACGCATTGTTGACCCGGTGATCGTCGAACCCTGGGATAAACGGATTGAAGCGGCGCAGACAGTCGACGAGCTACGCGCCCTGCACACCGAACTCTGCGCCTATCAGGTGCTTGATCCGGCGTGCGGATCGGGGAATTTCCTGTACATTGCATACCGCGAAATGAAAAAACTCGAACGCCGTATTTTAGATCGCAGCGCAGCGCTCACCGGGGAACCACCTCAGCCTGAAACGTTTGTCACCGCGCAGCAATTTTGGGGCATTGACATCAACTCGTTTGCGGTAGAACTTGCCAAAGTGACGCTGATGATCGGCAAAAAGTTGGCCGTTGACGAACTGCATCTCAGTGAGGCTCCCCTGCCACTGGATAATTTAGACGACAACATGCAATGCCGGGATGCGCTTTTGACCGAGTGGCCGACATTCGACGCTTGCATCGGCAACCCGCCGTATCAAACGGCTAAAGAATCGCGGGATATTGATAGTATTGCGCATCTGAGTCGTGTACGTGAAGCATTTCCTGATGTGCCCGGCAACGCCGACTACTGCGTATACTGGTTTCACAAAGCCCACCAATTGATGCAGCCGGGCGCACGCGCCGGGTTAGTCGGGACGAATACCATCCGGCAAAATTATTCGCGGATCGGGGGACTGGATTACATCGTTGCTAACGATGGACATATTTTTGATGCCGTATCTTCCATGCCCTGGTCGGGACAGGCTGTTGTTCATATCTCGGTTGCATGTTGGAGCAAGGGCAAACCACCAATTAGTCCAGCTCGCCTGCGTTTATATGATGAAACTGGCGAAACTGAAGAAGATCGTTGGGTAATAATTAAACTACCTTTCATTAACAGTGCCTTATCAGAAAAAATTGATGTTAGCACAACTTCGATTTTGACCGTAAACACTGATTCTAAACGCACGTTTCAGGGGCAAACACCGGGGCATAAAGGCTTTGTACTGAGTCCAAATGAAGCATCTGAAATGGTGCGAAAAGATGCAGCCACCCAAGAGGTTATTTTTCCCTACCTTATCGGACGAGATTTGGTGGCGAAACCAGGAGGAAGTCCCAGCCGGTTTGTTATTGATTTTGGTGAACAAGATGTGTTAGAAGCTCAAAAATACCCTGCTGCCTATAAACGTATTGAACAGCAAGTATTACCCGATAGAAAAGCTAAAGCGCAAGACGAAATCAAAAAGAATAATAAACTACTGGCACAAAACCCTGACACGAGAATCAATACTGATCATCAGGATGCACTTAAACGCTGGTGGCTTCACTATCGAGGACGCCCCGAACGCCGTGAAGCAACTCAAGGCATGAAACGTTATATTGCTTGTTCGCGTGTAACCAAGCGCCCCATTTTTGAACTTATCTCGGCATCGATCTGTCCAAGTGACGCCTTGCAAACATTTGCTTTTGACGATGATTACAGTTTTGGGATTCTGCAATCAGATTGTCATTGGCAGTGGTTTTTAGTCAAAGGTGCAACTTTAAAAGCTGATCCGGCTTATACCCCACATAGCGTTTTCGACACCTTCCCCTGGCCGCAGAATCCGACGCCGGAACAGGTCAAAGCAATAGCTGACGCTGCACGCAACCTGCACGAATTCCGCCGCAAGCGCATGAGCAACAGCGTCAAGATCACGCTGCGTGATATGTACCGCTCGTTGGAACTGCCCGGCAAAAATCCGCTCCGCGATCTGCATGATATTCTCGATGCGGCAGTGCTGGCGGCGTATGGCTTCGATCCTGAGGGGGAGGTGCTGGCGCAATTGCTGGCGCTCAATCTCCAGGTTGCCGCACGGATTGAAGCCGGGGAGTCGGTGACACCGCCCGGTATTCCGCCGGGATACCCGAATCCTGCCGATTTGATCAGCGCGGGCTGCATACCCGCCCCTGAGATTATCTGAAAACGACAAGCCTAATTATAAGTGCCCCACTTTACCATTCAGGCGGATGCCCAGCCGAGCGATCCAGCCTGAAAAATTTGCGATTCCAGTAAAGTAGTCAATTTGGAGTGGCAATGCTACAATGCGGACACGATTAGTAATCGTAAGGGTTGTGAATGCGTATTGCCATTGGATCGACCAATCCGGTTAAGGAGCAGGCTGCCCGCGCCGTGTTAATGCCGCTCTACCCGGCGGCGGAGTTTGTCACTGTGACTGCGCCTTCCGGGGTATCTGCTCAACCCTGGGGCGATCAGGAAACGCGCCTCGGTGCGCGCAATCGGGCGCAGTTTGCGCTGGAACGCACCCAAGCGGCGTTGGCGATTGGTTTGGAGGGCGGTGTAACCGAGTCCGAATTTGGCCTCATGACCTCAGCGTGGTGTGTGATCATGGACGATCAGCAGCATCTTGGCGTTGGGGGCAATTCGTGTACACTGCTGCCTCAGATTGTGGTGGATTATATCCGGCAGGGCTATGAACTCGGCGCAGCGATGGATCAGTTGATCCAGCAGCATGATACTAAACATAAAAACGGAGCCATTGGCATTTTGACAAATGATCTGGAAACGCGCCAAAGCGCTTATGAAACCATCATTCGCTTTGCTTTGGCCCCGTTCCGGCATCCTGAATGGTATTAGCGGTACTCCAATAACTACGGGGGTTATTATGAAACGTGCGTTAGTGTTGCTTGTGATCCTGATAGCGCTGCTGCTGGCAGCCTGTGGCGGCGATGAAAAAGTCAATCCGCCGGAAGTTCAGTTGCAAGTAAGCGGTCAGACTTTTGCCGAGGACGTATACAGTTATTGCTGGCCTGTCTCCGCCGACAATTGGGAATGTGATGTCGATGAGATGGCGCTGGCGAAACCGGCTCACCAGGCGACCATCGGCAAAGATGATGATGTGAAGTTTGTCGTACCGGGCAATGAAGGCTCCATCGAACGGATCACCGCCCAGGTTATCGGCGTTTCCGACGAACAAGACCTGGGTTCTGGGCCGGAAGTCGCCTTTGATCCGCAGTTGGCCGATGGGGTACACCGTATCCAGATTAATGTCGAATATGCCAGCGTCGAAGGCGTCGAACTTGCCGCCGGGGAAAAACCCTATGTATCGTATGTCTTTGGTGTGCAAGTGGCTGGTGTGCTGACACCCACGCCCACGCCCACCAACACTCCCCTCCCAACTGATACCCCGACGCCGACCCAAACGCCCGAACCAACAGCGACTTCGACCCTGACGCCGACCATTCCGCCCACCAATACGCCGGAACCGACTGAGACACCACTACCAACACCAACGGAAACACCGCTACCAGAATCCACCACATCTGGCGCAGATGCAGGCGGTGATCTCACAACAGCATTGGGTGACGTTGCTTTAACGGGGGTAGTCCAGCTAGCCGACGCGACAGGCGCAGCGCAGCCGGGCGAGGGTATACAGGTCCGCTATAGCTACCGGTCCACCGTCAACACCGATCAACCCGACTCAGGGGCCACGCTCACCAACGCCAATGGCGAATTCGCGTTCGATCCCATGACGATCTATGCCGATGATGTCCTCGTCGTGATCGCGGAAGCGCCCGGCTACGAGTTACAAGCCATGACTCACTCCGGCGCGGATGTTATCGCCGCCAATGGCGTGTATGACTTTACCTTGCAACCCGCCGGACCCACCTCGGATACAGATACCAGTACTGATTCCGATACCGATACGGCCACACCCGCGCCAACAATGGCCCAACCGATCCCCACCGCGACCCCGATCCCGGTCAGCACAGCGATGCCCGATGTGCCGCCCTTGAATCTGGACATGGCAGGGCGCGTCTTCTCACCAACCGGCTACCAACTGTGTGAGCGCACCGAAAACGGCGAGCGTCTATGTGTTGAGCGTCCGTATGAAAACGCCACAGGTCGTATAGATTTACCGCGCGGGGTCGATGTGCAGATTCAGATCGGTGGTGAACGGCCTAACGAGGTTGAGATCGAGTATTTGAATGACCTTGGTGTGCGCACTGGTCAACCCGAAACACGGCCCGGCGATTCGCGCTTACTGCTCACCATCACACCCGAAGCCGGATCGTATATCATGGTGATCCGCGTGATATGGGACGAATACGACGCGGTATACTTCTTCCGCATCACGGTAAGCGACTAATACATTATATGATTATCGGGCGGGGTGTTTACGCGCCTCGCCCACGCTATATTTCCATTGGAGCTACGTTGGTTCCATGTTAAAATGAAGAGTAAGGAATACTATGGCGTCAAATGCGGTAGACCCGGTCCGAAAACACAATCGAGATGTCTGGTTAAAAATTGT
Source organism: Anaerolineae bacterium (assembly GCA_016929355.1). Classification (GTDB taxonomy): domain Bacteria; phylum Chloroflexota; class Anaerolineae; order Aggregatilineales; family Aggregatilineaceae; genus JAFGJA01. The sequence goes on from JAFGJA010000652.1 coordinate 15,302, forward strand.
TGCGCCAGTTTTGCTACCGGTGATAGGGTTAATTGGGTTGTGTGTGGCACTGATTATTGCCGTTGCCACCGATGCCATTGAGCCGGTGCAAGTGAACATCGTCATGAGCGTGGTTTCAACGCTGTGCCTGGCAATTCCACTCTCGCTTTTGTGTCTGGGCGGTTGTGCCGTGATGATCCTGGTGGCTTATTCGGGCAGTTGGGGTTATAAGCACGTCAGAACACCCATCCGCGCAGTACGCCGCCTGACCGATACCATCACCGCACAGACGAAACAGCAAGCGCCCAAGATCGCGCGTCCCACGATGGCGCTCAATACACACATCACGCGCGTAGAACATAGTTTACGGCACTGGATTGCTCCGGTTGAGACATCTGGCAGAAAGGACAGTTACGATGAATCAAGTGAATGATGCGCTTGAAAATGCGGAAGAACAGGTCGGCGATCTGATCAAAACGCTCGAAGATCAGGACGCACAGGTCTGGGCTTATTTGATCGGCGGCGTGGTCGCGCTGATCGTAGGTTTACTGGCCGCCTATTATTATTCGCAGGTCGTGCGCGAACGTCGGCGCAGTCGCCTGGAAAAATTGAAAGACGCACTACGACGGGGAGGATTGTCCCGGTGACTGATCAAGTACCCTCGGTCCAAAACGCAAACTGGAAATCGCAGGTTTATCTGATCGGCGGACTGGTCGGGATCGTGGCTGGTCTGTTGGCGGCATATTTTTATGCGCGCGCCTCCGAAGAATCGGGCAAAGATGGCCCCGGCCCAATCAAGTCAATGGAAGCGCTATCCCTGGCGGTAGCGATGCTCTCATTGATTCGCCAGATCACCGATCTCGGCGGCAAAAATAAATAGCGGCCATTCGCTGCACATCGACTCCATTACAGGGCGCGATTCCTCTGTTCACCTGATGAACAAAGCGCGTCCTGTTTGATTCGTGTTATCCTTCGCTCATGATACCAAAAAGACTCTACACTTATGCCGGGTGGCTGTTGCGGGTGGCGTTGATCGTGTTGTTTGTGCGCGATCTTGCGCCAATCAAGCCGCGCGTTCACCTGGACCTGCCGCAAACCGTTGTCACCGAACATCCGGCAGTGTGTGTGCATACCCGCCTCACGGATGAGGTCGAGGAATGGAAGATTCAGCGCACACTGCAAATGGTGCGCGAGATGGGCGCAGCGACCATTGTGGAATATTTCCCCTGGCCCTATGCCGAACGCAATCGCGGCACGTATAACTGGACTCATGCGGATCGCATCATGCGCCACGCGGCGAATCAGGGCTTAACGGTGATTGCGCGGCTAGATCGATCTCCGGCGTGGGCGCGTCCGCCCATCCAGGAAAAAGTAACAACGCTCACCTATCTCGAAGAGGAATATTTTGACGAGTTCGCCGCGTTTGTCGGCGCATTTGTGAATCGCTACAGCACGCTTTACGGGGATCAGTTGCGCGGTGTCATTATCTGGAACGAACCGAATCTCAGCCTGGAATGGGGCGGACGTGCGCCTGATCCCGAAGCGTATACGGAATTGCTGCGCCAAGCTTATGCCGCCGCGCACGCGGCTAACCCGGATATAACCGTTTTTGGCGCGGCGCTGGCTCCCACCACCGAAGCGGAAGATAGCAGCGCGGGGATGAACGAGATCGATTACCTCACACGCATGTATGCTGCCGGTGCTGCCGGGACATTTGATGTGTTGGCGGTGCATACGTATGGTTTTACACAGCCCGCCACCACCGATCCCGATCCTGATGTGATCAACTTTCGCCGGATCGAACTGCTGCGCGAGGTTATGATCGCGCATGGTGACGGTGATACACCGATGACCATCACCGAAAGCGGTTGGAACGATGATCCGCGCTGGACCAATGCGGTGCGTCCCGTTCAACGCATCACCTATACGCTCGCAGCGTTTCAGATGGTCGAAGCGTGGCCCTGGGTCGATCACCTCTGCCTCTGGATATTTCGCCAGCCCGCCGATCATCGCAACCGCCGCGATATGTATTATTCGCTCGTATCGTCAGACTTTTACGCCAAGCCGATTTATGAAGTGATCCAGGCGTATGCGCACGATTGGGAGAATCCTTACCTGCCATGAGGCTTCTCAAGGGGATTTACCATCACCTACGCCACTTGTATATGTGGGCTAAATTGCATCCTCGCTTGGCATTGGCCCTCTGCACAATACTGTGTGCCATTTTCCTGATCGCGGGCTGGCTGTTAACGCGACCCGGCGCACTGCTTGGTCCCCAAGATGGCACATGGTATCGCTCGCAGATCAACAAAGATTTATACGTGGGCCTCGATCCGAACTATCCACCGTTTACCGAATGGACGCCCGATCAGATCGAGGGCATCGAAGCGGACATTGCGCGCGAAATTGGAAATCGCCTGGGCGTCACCACGTCGATCCTGATCATGGGCTATGATGGGTTGTACGATTCGCTCTATACGGGCTACGTGGATATGATTATCTTCGGCTTATCTGCCGATCCCGCGTATGAAGAATGGGTCTACTACTCGCGCCCGTATTATGATGCGGGGCAAATTCTCGTCTCGCGCGTGGCTGCGCCAGTTGATAATATACGCGAATTGGATGGAAAAACCGTCGCGGTAGAATTGGCCTCGGCGGGCGATATTGCTGCGCAGCGTTGGGTACGCCGGTTGCACGCGCTGGATATTCAACGTCACCTGCTGCCGGATGAAGCCATGCACGCGGTCCAATTGGGTGAGGCGGACGCGGCCTTAGTGGATACGGTTAGCGCGCGCTTGTATCTCGCAGATCACGATGATTTGCGGCTGGCATCCAAAACCACCGTTGCAAACGGTTATGTGATCGCCATGCGTAAAGCGAATTTTCGGCTCAACGCAGAAGTAGATCAAGCGCTCGCGGATATGATCGCCGATGGCACACTAGACGCGATCATTGCGCGCTGGTTGTAGCAGGTTTTACCTACCTTTGCCTTTCAAATCTGTGTAATCTGTGTTTATCTATGTCCCATTTTTTAGAGGAATTTATCCATGTACATCAAAAACGCGCAATCTGTCGAACCGCTCCACAGCGAACACGGCGAGATCGTCCACGAACTGATCGGCAATGCCGCCGGGGGGACCGCCACCTACAGTGTGGCCGAGATCGTGATCCCGCCGGGCAAAGCCGCCCTCAAGCATTACCACCCTGTCGTGGAGGAAAGTTACTACATCCTCACCGGAACAGGTCGCATGGTAATGGATGATAAGACAGTGACGCTCAAGCCCGGCGATGCGCTGCCGATTCTGCCGAATCAGGTCCACCAGATTTTTAACGACGCAGAAACGAATCTGGTACTGCTGGCGGTTTGCGTGCCCGCGTGGACACCGGATAACAGCGTATATCTGGATTAAATGATCGGAGCGCGTTAATCCCCATTGCCCGGACTGACGCGCTCTAACACATTATTCAACTGCCGCAGCACGTTATTCTGATTCATCCCAGCAACGACGCAGAGCAAGTAGGTGATCGCACGTTCGGCGGTGCTGCCCGCGTTATCCAGCAAATCTTCGTTGGCAATCGAGGCAATCAAAAACATGATCAGGCCCATCACCGCACCGAGCAAGGGATTCATCAGATACCACCCCACATGCACCGGGTCAAAATCGCGAAGCTTGGTCGTGTGGCGTTCCAATGTGAGATAGCCGGAAATCAACGCCCCGGTGATACCAAACAACATCGGGTTATACATCGCGGCGAATGCTTCCACGCCCACCGCGTCAGTGATGCCAACAAACAATTCCCGGAGGAGAAACAGCACCCCAACCGCGATGGCCCAACACGCATAATAGATCAACAGGCTAAAACGAAAATCATTAATCGCTTGATCGACTTTTTCTTCGCGTTTCATGTCAGCACGCACGCGAAAGACAATCGCGCGGGCATCGTCATAATTTTCCCGCGACGCCATTAATAATCCACTGGCCCGCAGCAGTTCGTTCATGTACACATCCGTCGAATCGCGATCACTGCGGACATTTTCGGCGAGTTCAGCTTGCAGGGTATCGATCTGCTGGTCCAATTTTCGAATCGCGTCATCGTCCACCAGCAAATGCAGCAGACTCGGATCAGCCGGTTCGGTTTCGTCAAATAATTCTTTCGCCGGTTGACGCTTGTATACCGGATCAAATGGCTCCGACAAACCAACAGGCGGCGGATCATCAACAACCACCGCGCCTTCGGGCACAATCACGCCGCCTTCATGTTCGGCGCTGTCAAAATGCGGTTCGACCCACCAAATTTCTGGCTCACGCGGGATCAGTTCATCAACATCGGGATGCGGCTGGTAATTCTGGGCCGCTTTTTCCGCGAGGATTTCAGCAGCGCGTTCGGGGAGAGGAATCGAATCCTTTCGCGTGCGCCGTGAGGGTAAAACAACCGGTTCCCCTTGCCCATCTTCGACCAGAGTTACATCTACTGTACCCTCTGCCGCGTCAAAATCGTCATCCAACAGGGCCGCGATCACCGCATCATCTAACCGATCATCATCAGCGGCATCTTGCCACCACTCCGGCACATCATCGGCTAAATCTTCGGCGGGAACCAGCACATCCGGCTTTGGCAGGGGAATATCCGGGGATGAGTCGGGGAAATCGAGCAGGGCGGCAGTTTCTTCCGGCGTGAGCGGCAAGGCATCCGGTTGAATGGTTTCCGGTTGATCGGCCTCATGCGTGATCTGATCGGGATTGACCAACTCATCATCAATTAAATCGGCTTGTTGGCCGAGCAAAATCTCGCGCCCTCGACCCCGTAATGACGCTCTAGGGCGCTCAGTGGATTCTATCGGTTGTTCGTGTTGATCGACGGGAGGATCAACCTGCGGATCATCGTGTTTATTTGCGGCCACCTACGACCTCCTCAGCCAATGCCCGGTAGCCCTGTGCGATAGGGTGTCGGGGCAAATATTCAAGGACAGACATCCCGGCGACGGGCGCTTCTGCAACTACATCATCATAATGAATCAAGGTTTTAAACATTTTAGGACCAAAAACCGCGCGCAGTTCATCCACCACTTCTTGCGCGTGCTGCGAATCGGGCCGGTACATCGTGCCAAACAATCCTCCCAGGCGCAGCGAGGCGTTCATGCTGTTCTTGATGCGCACAATCGTATCCATCAGCGCCCGCACACCGCGCATCGCCAGAAATTGACACTGCACCGGGACCAAAACTTCATGCGCTGCGACCAATCCATTAGCGGTTAAAATACCCAGACCGGGCGCTGTATCAATGAAGATAAAATCAAACGGAATCCGGCTGCGTTGTAAGGCATGGTTTAAACGATGAACGCGATCTGAGGCATTAGCCAGGCGAATTTCCGCCGCCGCCAGATCGATGCTCGCCGGGACCAGCGCCATATTTTTCCGTACCGGGCGAATCACACGCGCCAACGACACATGGTTGTACATCAACAGCGAAAACGCGCTGCGCCGGATATCATACGAATCGACTCCAAACGCCGCCGTTAGCCCGCCCTGCGGATCGAGATCGACCAGCAACACGCGCGCGCCGCGTTCGGCTAAGGCTGCGCCGAGATTCATCACCGAGGTTGATTTGCCAACGCCACCTTTTTGATTGGCGATTACGAACGTTCGCGTCATGGACCTGATTCCTGTTGAGATAAGTGCTGCGTGTCATTATAGCATAGGCAGCACAGGAGAAATAACAGAGGCAGAAAAAAATGGGGCGGTTGTGGAAATTCAACACGCCCCATGCACAACTTTCGTGTGAGGGAAATCAGACCCAACCGAATGTACGCGCAATGGTCGCCGTGATCAGCGTAATCCCAATCCCCATCACAACGGGCATCAACGTGGCAACGGCGGTCCATTTCAGGCTCTTGGTTTCATTGTAGATCGTCAGGATCGTGGTGCTGCACGGATTATGCAGCAGGCTGAACAGCAGCAAATTGATCGCGGTGAGCGTTGTCCAGCCGCCCACGTGCAAAATTTCGCGGATCGCGTTATTCGAGTCCAATTCGAACATAACACCCGCGCCCTCCCCCACGTCGGAAAGCCCTGCCGTGAGAACGGTCAGCATCAGCACGGTGGGGATCACGATTTCGTTGGCGGGAATGGCGACGATATACGCCACCAGGATCACCCCGTTCAGGCCGATCAGCCAACCAAACCCATCCAGAAATGTGACCATCTGCTCCGCAATGCTTTCGCCGCCAATGATCACGTTCGAACTGGTCCAGATCACAATCCCGGCGGGAACAGCCATCGTCACCGCGCGCCAGAGGACAATCAAGGTCCGGTCAATCATGGATGTGTAAATCGTCTGCCAGATGCGCGGCGGGCGGTATGGCGGCAGTTCCAGGCTAAAGACCGAGGCTTCACCCTTGAGCATAGTCCGCGAAAGGAACCACGAGGATGCAAATGTGATCAGCACCCCCAACACGGCAATCCCAACAACGGCCAACGCCGATACAAATCCGGCCAAAGCTGCGGGGACTGCGCCGCCGATGAAAATAGTCGAAACCATGATCAGCGTCGGCCAGCGCCCGTTACAGATGGCAAAATTGTTGGTGATGATGGCGATCAAACGCTCGCGCGGGCTGTCGATCACGCGCGTCGCGACGACGCCTGCCGCATTACACCCGAACCCCATTGTCATTGAGAGCGCCTGCTTACCATGCGCGCCCGCTTTGCTGAACAGACGATCCAGGTTGAACGCGACACGCGGCAAATAACCGAAATCTTCGAGCAGCGTAAACAACGGGAAAAAGATCGCCATCGGCGGCAGCATGACAGAAACGACCCACGCCGCCGCTAAATATGCGCCATCAAACAACACGCCGCTCAACCACCAGGGAAAATGCAGCATGTCACCCAGATCGAGCAGCGCGGGATGCACCGTATCCAGCAGCAGTGATGCCAACAACGCTGAGGGCACGTTCGCGCCCTGGATCGTCAGCCAGAACACCAGCGTCAGCAGCGCGATCATGATCGGGAAACCAAACATCCGGCTGGTAACGAGGTGATCAATGGTCCGGTCCAGATCAAACCGGCGGCGTTGATCGGGGCGCGTAACGGCGCGATCTGCGATTTGCGCGGCGTCCGTATAGAGCGCTTCGGCCAACGCATCATGAAAATTTTCACCTACTTCCTGGCGTAATGCGCTGGCGCTATCCAGCAGTTTGGCAGTGGTGTCAGCACTCATGCGGACACCTCCGCAATCAGCAAGTTATCGGGGATCGCGGTATCACTGCCATCCCGCGAAAGATCGCCCAGACTGCCATCGCGGATCGCTTGCTCGATCTGTGCATCATCATCCAGCAAACGCAGCGCTACCCAACGCACATTCGGCAAACCGGGAAATTCTGCTTCGATCTGCGTAACGAGTTGATCCACTGCACGATCAAGCGCCTGATGGTGAGTCGTGCGAATACGATGCGGGCGCGACTGAATCTCACCAACGGCCACATCATGCACCACCTGCAACAGTTCCTTAACGCCTTCATTACGCCGCGCAACCATTGGTACAATCGGCACACCCAGATCGCGCGCTAACCGGCGCGGATCAACTTGCAAGCCGTGTCGTTCAGCTTCGTCCATCAAGTTCAGCGCAACCACCGCTTTATCGGTGATTTCCAAGACCTGCAAGACTAGATTCAGGTTGCGTTCGAGCCGCGTGGCATCAACCACAATTACCGTTACGTCCGGCTGCCCGAACAGAATAAAATCGCGCGCAATTTCCTCGTCTACGCTGGCCGCCAGCAAGGAATAAGTCCCTGGCAAATCCACCAGTTTGTAGCGTTCGTCGCCATACTGAAAGCCGCCTTCAGCCCGCGCAACGGTTTTTCCCGGCCAGTTACCTGTGTGCTGCCGGAGACCGGTCAGCGCATTAAAGACCGTGCTTTTGCCTGTATTGGGATTGCCCGCCAGCGCGATCACATAATCCCAGTTATCCATTTTCACACCCAACCGCTCCAGATGGCGGTTCATCGGGCAGGTTTCACAAGCGGCATGAGCATTCAGAGGTTTTGTGGTAGGGATGGTTACGGTCATGATGTTTCCTCGGTTGTTGTCTTAGCTGTAGTTTTATCAATCAGGATCAATTGCGCCTGCTCACGGCGCAACGCCACCAGCGTGTCCCGGACCCGGTATGCTACCGGATCACCCAGTGGGCTGTTCATTTCTACGCTGATGGTTGTACCGGGAATAATACCCAGGTCCATCATGCGACGGCGCTCCGGCCCCTGGCTGTGCAGCGCGCTGACTGTACCCGTTTCACCAGGGTGCAAATCAGCCAACGTATGCGCCGTGTTGGTATCATTTTGACTCATCATTATCTCAATTTCGGTTAGTGTCGTATTTCACATTCAAAGAATCGAAATTCAACCACTGAGTATATCTTAGAATATAATTTAGGTTAGCCAAAATGTCAAATGATTAATTCATGAAAATTTGTACAGCTTCAGAAATTGTATCTGTTCAAAGCCACTATCTCTGCCCCATGCAGAATCGGAATAGGGAACGGATTTAGCCGCCCCCTGGCTTGGGTATCAGCGTGTGCTTGACCGGACTGGGTTGATACACGCCCCCATCCAGTCTCGCACGGATACTCGGCCAATGCGCGCGTAATGGTCCGCCAACTCGTCGGTGGTCATGCCATCTATCCCCGTCGCACCCTTGTTGCTTTCTACTCGCGCCAGGGCTTTGAGCAGGTTTTCTCGACTGAAAATCCGTTCCCATTGTCCTTCGTGTTGAGTGCGTTTATCTTCCATTTGACCCGATAACGGCCTCTCGCCCCTAAATGGTTATCTCCGGCCTTCAGCCTTCCCTCTCCTTCTGATGCTGCCCTTCGCCCTGTAAGCGGCTTTCATCGCTCGCCCTGGATGGTCGTTACGCCATCGACTACTTCGACCTCGGCTGACTTCTGCGTCAAAAAAAACAAAAACGCAGACCTCCCCGGATAAGGTACGATAACTTTCCCCTAAGCCCTGCCATGTCTACATCGAGCTGCTTTGGTCCTTTTCGGGCGTCACTGTCTGTTGCCAACTTACCCCACGCTCCATGCCTGCTACGCGATTCTTGTTCATCAGGTCCAGGGTTTGCCTCCGGCTTCCTCTCCACGTCCGCTCGCGCGCAACGCAGTTGCCTTCGGCCAGTAGTTCGTCGGACCAACGTCCACAGCGATCTTCCACCGCCTGGTTATCGCCCATGCCGGGCGTACACCAAATAGGGAGCAGTTCTTGACGAACTGCCCCCTACGGCGGGCGTATGGGACAAACCTCTGTTCGCATACGCCCGTACAGAATTCAGGTTTTCGGCAGGACGGCCTACTGAGCCAGTAAATGGACCGTTTCGGCCACGAACGAAATGCCGACCATCTGATCTTCGCGGAAAATTTGCTCCGTGCTTGGGTCGCTTTCGACCACGACTAATTCCTGACCATCTACATCCACGATGTACTCGCTGGATGCCCCCAGATACATCGCCTGTTTAACCACCGCCTGCGGCAGATTGGGATCGCTTTTGAGCAGCAGCGCTTCAGGCCGCAGCACCGCCGTCAGTTGATCGCCAACCGCCGGGGCAAATTTGGCACGCGCGGTCACTTTATGCCCCAACAGGGTCATGGTGACTTGCTCATCGGTCACTGCTTCAACCGTAGCCGGGAGGAAATTCGCGCGTCCGATGAAGTCGGCCACAAAACGCGACACGGGCCGCCGGTAGATTTCTTCGGGCGAATCAATCTGTTCGATCTGGCCCTCATTCATGATCACGACGCGATCCGAGAGCGCCATCGCTTCGACCTGATCATGCGTCACATACACGCTGGTGATGTTCAGGCGGCGCTGGATGTTACGAATCTCGCTGCGCATCTGCACGCGCAGTTTTGCATCCAGGTTCGAAAGCGGTTCATCAAAGAGCAGCACGCGCGGCTCAACCACCAACGAACGCGCCAGCGCCACGCGCTGCTGCTGCCCGCCGGAAAGTTCATTCGGACGGCGTTCACCTAAATTGTGCAACCCCATCAGGTCCAGCACCTTGTCAACGCGCGCTTTGATTTCACTGCGCGAAACGTGCTGAATCCGCAAGCCGTAAGCGATGTTATTGAAAACGGTCATGTGCGGGAACAGCGCGTAACTCTGAAACACCATCGCCATATCGCGCTTGTTCGGCGGGCGGTGCGATATATCCTGCCCATCGAGCAAAATCCGCCCGGCGGAAGGCATCTCAAAACCAGAGATCAGGCGCAGTGTGGTAGTTTTGCCACAACCGGACGGACCAAGCAGCGTTAAAAACTCGCCCTCGTGGATCGTCAGCGACACATTATCCACCGCGCGCACTTCGCCCTGCCCATCGCGCTGCGGGAAAATTTTTGAGACATTTTCCAACACTAACGTACCGACTTGTTCGTTTGCCATATTATGCGCCTCCTTCTATGGACTTTTCAGCGCCGGTAGTCGTGCCAACCGCAACAGATAAAATTACAATCGCTGTCAGCACAATGCCAATCAGGATGACGCAATAAGCAAACGCATTGCCGTAACGTCCGTTTTCAACTTCGTTCAAAATCTGGTGGGTCATGATTTTGGTGCGCGAGGTCGTCAAGAAAATAATCGCGGAGATCGTCGTCATCGAGCGCGCAAAGGCATAGACCAACCCGGAGAAAAACGCGGGCCGGATCAAGGGCAGCGTAATACGCCGGAATGTGCCGATATTATCCGCCCCCAGACTGATCGACGCTTCCTCAATCGAGGGATCGATCTGAGAGAGCGCCGCCACGCCCGCGCGTAACGCCGCCGGGGTACTGCGTACAATGAACACCAGGATAATCGCGCCCGCACCGCCGAAGATCGCTCGCCCACCAGTCAGTTTGGGAATGACCTCAATCGTCCCCAAAAGCGGCAGCGTAATCTCGTTGGGCGTGTTGAAAACCAGCAAATAGCCAATACCGATAATCGTACCGGGCACGGCAATGCCGAGCATCGTCGCAAAGTCCAGCGCGGCGCGCCCCATAAACTTCTTGCGCACCACCAGAAACGCGATGATCATGCCCAGCAACCCCGCAATGGGAGTCGCAATCGCCGCCAACTGCGTGGTATCTTTCATCGCCTCGGAACCGTAGCCATTGATCACGAAATCGAAGTGATCGAGCGTGAACTCGTTATTCACATTCAAAATCTTGGTGAACGCCCCGGCAAAAATTGTGCCATAGACCAGCAGAATAAACAGTGAGGCACATATGCCCACCGCAAACAACGGCCAGCGCACCAATGGATGCGTGATTTGCTGCGGCGTGCCAGTAGGTTTGCCGGTCACTGATACCACCGAGGTACGGCTGATCCAATAGCGCTGCACCATGAAGACCAACAGCGATGGAACCAGCAAAATCACCGACAACACGGCGGCAGCAGTAGTATTGTACAGGCCCACGATGGAGACATAGATACGGGTGGACAACACTTCATAATTGCCCCCCATCACCAACGGATTACCCAGATCGGCAATCGCCTCCACAAACAGCAGCAAAAACGATCCAGCAATACCCGGAATGAGCATCGGAATGGTCACGGTACGAAAGATACGGAACTTGCTGGCCCCTAAGTTGGTCGCCGCTTCATCCAATGCCGGATCAAGCGCCTGCATCATCCCTTTGAGATTCATATACGCAACGGTGAAATAGGATAAAGTAAGGACCAGCGTCAGGCCATCCAACCCGTAAATATCATACCGGACACCCAACCATCCTTTGGAGATGATGCCATTACGACCCAGCAGCAGTAAAACAGCCGAAGCCACCGCAAACGGGGGCGAGATGATCGGGATAAGATAGGTAATGTGCATCAGCCGTTTAAACGGCATCGCCACTTTGACCTGAATATAAGCCAGCAGGAACCCTAACGCGGTCCCGGTGGCGGCAACGATCAACCCCATCTCCAACGTATTGCGAATGATGTTCCGGTAAACCGGGGAACTCAAGTAGCGATCAAACAGTTCCTGGCCTTCCTCGGTGAGACTTTCTTCCACCATCGCGTAAATCGGAGAAAGAATGGTGATGCTGACGAACAGAACCACCAGAATCAAGCCAATGAACAAAACCGGGTCTTGAATGATCCGGCGAAATTCAGCAATCGGGCGTCCACGAATTAAGTGATTCAAACGTTTTTACTCCGTATAAGTTTATAAAATTGCGAAGCCCCCCATTATCGACCTATGGGGGGCAGCATTAACTCAAGCCAATGTCGTGATCAGGAACTTATTCAACTGGCTGCGGCGCAATTTCGGCATCAAAGCGTTCTACGACAGCCGTGCGGTTCGTTCCGGCAGCAATGAAATTGTAGTTTACCAGATTCACTTCTTCCAACTTCACCGACAGATCAGACACCGGGGTTTCCGGGTTGGTCGGCAGTTGGAGCGAGTTCACAGTCGCGGCAACCGCCTGGGCTTCGGGGGTCAGCGCCCACTCAATCCACATCTTGGCCGCTTCCGGTTCCGGCGCGCCCTTGATCAACCCCATACCACCGATTTCATAGCCTGTGCCTTCTTCGGGGAAGGTGGTCATCACAACGCCTTCAAATCCTTCGACCTGAAGTTTCACACAGTCGTGCGAGAAGATGATCGCCACTGCAATTTCGCCATTGGCCGCCATCGTGCCGGGCGCAGAACCCGAACGGGTGTATTGCAAAATATTCTGGTGCAGTTCGCCAAAATATTCGAAAGCATTGTCGATAGCTGCTTCAGTCGGTGCGCCGTTTTCATCATAGCCGGTGCCCGCTTCCGCCGCTTCAAGTTCATCAGCTTTCAGCGTCACAACGGTCCAGAAAGCGGTAAACGCTGTGCCGGAGGTCGCCGGGTGCGCCATCGCCACATTGCCCTTCAATTCGGGGGCCAGCAAGTCTTGCCATGAAGTCGGCGCTTCAATCCCCAATTCTTCGAGGAAATCAATATTTGAGCAGAAACCCAACGCGCCCACGTACACACCATGCCATGCGTGATCCACACCCACTGCATTCGGAGCCAGGACAGAAGCAAGTGCCGGCTCATACGGTTCAATCAACCCTTCTTCATACGCCGCGATGAAGGCATCCGCCGGACCACCCCACCAGACAGAAAATTCAGGATCATCCTGCGTGGCGCGGATACGGGCCAGTGATTCACCCGATGACATACGCACGTAGGAAGTCTCGATGCCTGTTTCTTCTTCGAAGGCCTGGGTCATGGCAATACACCAGTCTTCTTGCGGGGTGCAAAGCACAGTCAGGGTATCTTCTTGTGCTTCAACGAATGCGGCAGGGCTGGCTACCATCGCCGGGGCGAGAGCAGCCGCTAACAGAAAACAAAAGACCAAAATAGAAAGTTTCTTCATTTCCCATCCCCTTAGGGTTAAAAGAAATTAATCAAAAAACCTGTCTATCTTGTGACAGGATAGCCTCATTATAAAGGTTTTTTAACCATCGCACAATTGCCCATCTGCTTCACAGATGCCATCCGTCACTTTACTACAGGACGTTCCGCCCGTTCAGTACATGCTGCGGAAAGAAGTAAGGAGTACGATCCAATTAACACGAAACATACTTAAGCTTTGCAGTATGAGCAGCCCAAAGTTTTATGCAATTCCTATCTCATGCTTATCTAGTTTTTATAAAACGGGCTTAAAATCCCTATCGAATCAAGTTCCAACCAACAGATTATCAAAGGAGGTCACGCATGTTGGATAAAATGAACACAGCAAACAACCGTGTGCGCTTGGCTTTCATAGCTCTTGTGATGATCGTCGTCCTGGCGTTCGGAACCTTTAGCCCCATGTTGATTCAATCAGCAAATGCGGCAGTTCCTACCGATGAGGTTTTCTCAACTGTCTATGAACAGGTCAGCCCTTCAGTCGTGTCGATCAGCGTGGTTGCGCGGCAATCGGGCACAGGCGTTTTCGGTCAAGATCAGGAAGTTAGCGCCACCGGCACGGGGTTTGTGCTGGATACCGCCGGTCACATCCTGACCAACAATCATGTGGTGGATGGCGCTACCGAGATCGATGTCAGCTTTGTTGATGGCACGCTGGCGAACGCTGAAATCGTCGGGCTGGACCCTGACAGCGATCTGGCGGTGATCCAGGTTGACTTGCCAGAGAATGATCTTAACGAATTACAGCCAGTAACATTCGGCGATTCGAATGCCCTGCAAATCGGCCAAACCGTACTGGCAATTGGCAGCCCCTTCGGGCAGCGGTGGACACTCACAAGCGGGATTGTCAGCGCCACCGGGCGCAGCATCCAGGGCTTAACCGATTTCTCCATCGGTGGTGTGATCCAGACGGATGCGGCTATCAACCCTGGCAACAGTGGTGGCCCACTCCTGGACCTGGAAGGGCATGTGATCGGGGTAAATTCGCAGATCATCAGCAGCACCAATAGCAGTGCCGGGATCGGCTTTGCCATCCCTGGTAATCTCGCGCAGCGCGTCGCCCAGAAGTTGATCGAGAATGGTTTTGTCGATTACAGCTATGTCGGCATCAGTGGGCGTGATGTATACCTGCCGCTCATCAAGGCGTTTAATCTGCCGAATGACACCCAGGGCGTTGTCGTCGCCAGCGTATCGGCAGGTGGACCAGCCAACCGCACCGGGCTTAAAGACCCCGTTTTTGCCACCGAAGAAGATGCCAATAACGCGCGCGGTGTACCTCAATCAGTCGATGTGATCACCGCGATCAACGGCGAACCCCTATCCGGCATCAGCGAATTGATCAGCTATCTCGCGGCATCCACTGAACCGGGTCAGATCGTGACACTAACCATTCTGCGCCTGAGTAACGAATCATCTGAAGAACTAACCCTCGATGTGCATCTGACACCGCGCCCCTAAGTGAGCCGCCAGATCAAACCGGGCAACCTTTCGCCTGACAATATCGGCCCCTATCGCACTCCCTTTCTTTGCTCAAAAAAGGGGAGTGCCTGGGTGCGTTAACCGGGTAAGACTGTAGTATTTTGTAGCCATCCTTAAATTTAAGCAGGAGGAATCTATGATCAGTGTCCGCAATGTATCCAAATCTTACGGCGAGGTGCAAGCCCTCAAAGGGATTGATTTTGAAGTCGCCGAAGGAGAGATCGTGGGGTTACTCGGCCCTAATGGGGCAGGCAAATCCACCACGATCAAAATCCTGACCGGCTATTTCCATCCCGATAGCGGCAGCGTCGAGATCGATGGCCGGGATGTGATCACCCAAACCAAAGCAGTCCAGGCTGATATTGGCTATCTGCCGGAAACCACCCCCCTCTATCCCAATCTCTCGGTGCAAGCCTATCTCAAGCTGGTTGCGGATATGCGCAATCTACCGCCAGAGGAACGCCCCGCCCTGATCTCGGAAGCGTTGGTCGCCACCGGGTTAGTCGATCACCGCGCCCGATTGATCAGCCACCTCAGTAAAGGGCTGCGGCAGCGTGTCGGGTTGGCCCAGGCCATTTTGCATAAGCCCAAATTATTGATTCTGGATGAACCGACCATCGGCCTTGATCCCACACAGATTGTAGAAATCCGTAACCTGATCAAACGGCTGGCCGAACACAGCACCATTCTATTCTCATCACACATCCTCTCTGAAGTCGAGGCCGTTTGTGATCGCGTGATCATCATCATGAATGGCGAAGTCAAAACCGATGACCGGTTAGTCGATCTGGCCGCCACCACCGACGCGGTTCTGATCCTGCAAACGGAAACTGAGGGCGTGCAGGATTTGCTGCTGACCATCGACCAGATCGAAACGGTGGAGCGCTTCGAATCCAGAGATGGGTATCCAGCCTATCGCGTTTGTGGTGCCAGCGATGTTACGCCCGTGATCTACGATCTGGCGCGACAGGAAAACTGGCCGGTGCGTGAACTGCGTCAGGAAACGATGACGTTGGAAGCGATTTTCAACCGGCTGGCAACAGCCGCGTAATGGGGGAAAGAATCTCATGAGACAAACTATCGCTATCGCGCGCAAAGAGTTAGATGGCTATTTCAGTTCGCTGATGGCCCTGATCTTTGTGGGCGTTTTTCTGGCAGTTACTTTGTTTACATTTTTCTGGGTCGCTGATTTTTGGGCGCGTGAATTGACCGATGTCCGGCCCCTATTCCGTTGGATGCCCCTGCTCATGATCTTTTTGGCGGCGGCCCTGACCATGCGCCAATGGAGCGAAGAACAGCAAACCGGCACGCTCGAAGTTTTGCTGACCATGCCGGTTCACTTGATTCAGTTGGTCCTGGGTAAGTTCCTGGCCGTGTTGGGACTGGTGATTGTTGCGCTGGCGCTCACCTTCTTTTTACCCATCACGATTTCGACGTTAGGCGATCTGGATTGGGGTCCGGTAATCGGCGGGTATCTCGCGGCGATCCTGATGGCCGCGGCCTATATCGCCATCGGGTTATTCATCTCCTCGCGGACGGATAACCAGATCGTTGCCCTGAGCGTCACGGTTTTGCTGGCGGGCGCGCTGCACCTCATCGGCACGGCCTCAGTCACGGACCTTTTTAACAGCGACACGGGCGAGCTGCTGCGCAATCTCAGCACCAGTGGTCGCTTTCAGAGCATCGAACGCGGCGTGATCGATCTCCACGATCTGCTGTACTATATCTCTCTGACCGGCTGTTTCCTCGGCCTCAATGTGCTGTCACTGGTCATGCGGCGCTGGGGGCGCGGTGAACAAACGCGCAACCTGCGTTTCAACAACGGTCTGACCGCCGCCTTGAGCATCCTGAACATCGTCGCGCTGAATATGGTGCTCTACCCGGTTAATATTGGGCGATTCGATCTGACTGAAGACAAGCTCTACACCTTGTCGCTCGCCACCGAAGAATTGTTGAGTAATCTGCAAGAACCCTTGCTGATTCGCGGCTATTTCAGCGAAAATAACCATCCTTTGCTGGAGCCATTGATCCCGCAAATCGAGGATATGTTCGAAGAATACGACGTTGCCGCCAACGACAAACTCACCGTCGAGCACCTCGATCCAATTGACGATCCCGATCTGGAAGCCGAAGCCAACCAGACCTACGGCATCAGCCCGATTGCGCTTCAGGTATCAGATCGCAGTGGGCAGTCGATCCTAAACGTGTACTTTCACATCCTTGTGCGGTACGGCGATCAGAGCGAAGTGCTAACTTTTGAGGATTTAATCGCCATTGATCAGTTCGGTAATGACATTGAAGTCCGCTTGCGCAATCTGGAATATGACCTGACCAGCACGATCAAACGGGTCGTTGAGGGTTTCCAGAGCGTGGACAGCGTGTTAGCGGCGCTGGATGCCCCCGCGCAATTGACCCTCTACTATACCCCGGAAACCTTGCCCGAATCGCTGGCGGATGTGCCCACCACCATTGAAACCGTCGCCAATGACATCCAGGCA